>CALRKX020000298.1:0-4076 GCA_943368305.1 Erythrobacter sanguineus | reverse complement strand
CGACCCTGCCATTCCCCGGTAAAACGGGCGCAACAGAAAAGAAAGAGGCAGGCATGGCGGTTTCATTGATCATTCTGGCGGCGGGCATGGGCACGCGGATGAATTCCGATGTGCCCAAGGTGCTGCACAAGGTCGCCGGATCGCCGCTGTTGCACCATGCAATGCAGGCGGGCCGCGCGCTGGAACCGTCGCGTGTGGTTGTGGTCACCGGCCATGGGGCCGAGGATGTCGCCAAGGCGGCGCTGGCCTATGACGAGGCGGTTGAGACAGTTGTACAAGAACCACAGCTTGGCACCGCCCATGCCGTGGCGCAGGCCGCCCCGCTATTGGCGGGGGCTGCGGGCGAGGCGATTGTGCTTTACGGCGACACGCCCCTGATTGCGCCCGAAACGCTGGAGGCGATGCTGGCCGCGCGCCGCGATCATGCCGTGGTGGTGCTGGGCTTTCATGCCGCCGATCCGGGCCGCTATGGCCGGTTGCTGACCGAGGGCGCCGCGCTGTTGGCGATCCGCGAATGGAAGGATGCCTCCGAGGCAGAGCGCGCGGTGACGCTGTGCAATTCGGGTGTGATCTGCGCCAGCGCCAAGGTGCTGTTCGATCTGGTGGCCAAGGTCGGCAATGCCAATGCCGCCGGTGAATATTACCTGACCGATGTGGTAGAGCTGGCCCGCGAGCAAGGCCTGTCCGCCGGGGTGGTGATCTGTGACGAGGCCGAGACGCTGGGCGTGAACACCCGCCAGCAACTGGCCGAGGCCGAGGCCGCCTTTCAGGCTCGCGCCCGGGCCGAGGCGTTGGAGAACGGCGTGACCCTGACCGCGCCCGAAACCGTGTTCTTTGGCCTGGATACCGTGGTGGGCCGCGATGCGATCATCGGGCCGCATGTGCTGTTCGGGCCGGGGGTGACGATTGAATCGGGCGCCGAGATCAAGGGCTTCTGCCATCTGGAGGGCTGCCATGTCAGCCGGGGCGCCGATGTTGGCCCCTTTGCCCGCCTGCGCCCCGGTGCCGAACTGGCCGAGGATGTGCACGTCGGCAATTTCGTTGAAATCAAGAACGCCATTCTGGATGAGGGCGTGAAGGTGGGCCACCTGACCTATCTGGGCGATGCCCATGTGGGCGAGTTCACCAACATTGGCGCGGGCACGGTGACCTGCAACTATGATGGCGTGATGAAGCACCGCACCACGATTGGCAAACGCGCTTTCATCGGGTCGGATACGATGCTGGTGGCCCCGGTCACCGTGGGCGATGGCGCGCTGACGGCCAGCGGGTCGGTGATCACCGAAGATGTGCCCGCCGAGGCGGTGGCGATTGGCCGGGCCAAGCAGGTGACAAAACCGGGCCTTGCGACCAAATTGTTCGAAAAGTTAAAGTCTATCAAAGCCGCAAAGGCAAAAGGGCAGTAAAATGTGCGGAATTGTAGGGGTCTTGGGCAATCACGAGGTTGCTCCCTTGCTGGTCGAAGCGCTGAAGCGGCTGGAATATCGCGGCTATGACAGTGCGGGCATTGCCACGGTGAACAACGGACGGCTGGACCGCCGCCGCGCGGTGGGCAAGCTGGTGAACCTGTCGGACCTGCTGGTGCACGACCCGCTGGCAGGGAAATCGGGCATCGGCCACACCCGCTGGGCCACGCATGGCGCCGCGACCACGGTGAACGCCCACCCCCACCGCTCTGGCCCGGTGGCGGTGGTGCATAACGGCATCATCGAAAATTTCCGCGAATTGCGCGCTGCGGTCGAGGCGGCGGGGCTGACCCCGGAATCGGAAACCGATACCGAAACCGTGGCGCTGACCGTGCGGATGCTGATGGATCAGGGCGCCAGCCCGGTGGAGGCCGCGCGTGAAACCCTTAAACGCCTGCACGGGGCCTTTGCCCTGTGTTTTCTGTTCGACGGTCAGGATGATCTGATGGTCGCCGCCCGCAAGGGCAGCCCGCTGGCCATCGGCCATGGCAATGGTGAGATGTATATCGGCAGCGATGCCATCGCGCTGGCCCCGATGACCGACCGCATCACCTATCTGGAGGAAGGTGACTGGGCGGTTGTAACCCGCCGCGGCGCGATGATCTACGATGAGGCAGGCCGTCTGGCCAACCGCGCCGAAACCCGCATTCAGATTGATGCGACGCGGATCGAAAAGGCGGGCTACAAGCATTTCATGGCGAAAGAGATCGCCGAGCAGCCGGTGGTGATCGCCGATGCGCTGAAACACTACGTCCGCGCAAACGGGTTGAACCTGCCGGCAGAGCTGGATTTTTCCGGCGTCGACCGGCTGTCCATGGTGGCCTGTGGCACCGCCAGCTATGCCACGGCGGTGGCGAAATACTGGTTTGAACAACTGGCGCACCTGCCCTGCGATGTCGATATCGCCAGCGAGTTCCGCTATCGCGAGCCGCCCTTGTCCAACAAGGGCTGGGCGCTGTTCGTCAGCCAGTCGGGCGAGACGGCCGACACGCTGGCCGCGCTGCGCCATGCCAAGGAGCAGGTGGCCAAGGTGGTGTCGGTGGTGAATGTGCCCACCTCGTCCATCGCGCGGGAAAGCGACCTTGCGCTGCCGATTCTGGCGGGGGTGGAGGTGGGCGTCGCCTCAACCAAGGCGTTTACCTGCCAGTTGACGGTTCTTTTCCTGCTGGCCTTGAAGGCGGGGCTGGACCGCGGGCGGCTGACCCCGGCGCAGGTGGCCGACCATCTGGCGGCGCTGAACACCCTGCCCGGCCTGATGAACCACGCCATGGGCCTGTCCGCCGACATTGCGGGCATCGCCGAAAAGCTGGCCGAGGCGCAGGACATCCTGTTTCTGGGGCGTGGCCCGATGTTTCCGCTGGCGATGGAGGGCGCGCTGAAGCTGAAAGAGATCAGCTATATTCACGCCGAAGGCTATGCCAGTGGCGAACTGAAGCACGGCCCCATCGCGCTGATCGACAACCGGGTGCCGGTGATCGTGCTGGCCCCGCGTGACGCGCTGTTTGAAAAGACGGTTTCGAACATGCAGGAAGTGATGGCGCGCCACGGCAAGGTGCTGCTGATTTCCGACGCGCAGGGCGTTGCCGAGGCGGGCAAGGGCTGCTGGAAATCGGTGACCCTGCCCGGCGTGCCGCCGCTGCTGGCGCCGATCCTGTATTCGGTGCCTGCCCAGCTTCTGGCCTATCACACCGCAATTGCGAAGGGCACCGATGTGGACCAGCCGCGCAATCTGGCGAAATCGGTCACGGTGGAATAAGCCGGGTGGGGCCGCTTGCCTTGCGGCCCCTTGCCTTGCCAGACCTTGGCGGATACCAGATCGCGCCAGAACCGGCAGGTTTCCGCCTGCCGCCCCCCGAACCGAGACGCCCTGCCATGACCCTTCGCGCCGACCGTCGCGACATTTTGCGCTCTGCCCTTGCGGGCGGGGCGTTTTTCCTTTTGCCGCGCCTTGCCAAAGCCCAGTCCGCCAAACTGTCACTGCAAGAGGCCACGCCCTTCAGCTTTGACATCCTGAAAGACATGGCGAAAGACCTTGCGGCGCAGCCCTATCAGCCTGCCGAAATCGCCGATCCGGCCGTGCTGGACCAGATCGACTATGATGCCCACAATCAGGTGCAGTTTCGCGCGGAAAACACGCTGTGGCGCGGCAAGGCTCCCGTCTCGCCGGTGCAACCGTTCTTCCCCGGCCGCTATTTCCGAGAGCCGGTGCATCTTTACACGCTGCAAGACGGCATGGCGACAGAATGGCCCTTTGCGCTGGACCTGTTCGACATTCCCAAGGGCAATCCGGCCCACAAGCTGACACACACCAAGGGCTTTGCAGGGTTTCGTGTGCAGGATGCGCAATCGGGCCGCGACTGGATGGCATTCCTTGGCGCGTCTTACTGGCGGACCGAAGGCTATAGCGGGCAGTTCGGCCTTTCGGTGCGCGGGCTGGCGCTGGATACGGCCATTCCTGACGGGCCAGAGGAGTTTCCGCTGTTCACCCGGTTCTGGCTGGAGCCTGCCGAAAACGGCGACCTGACAGCCTATGCCCTGCTGGAAAGCCCACGTGCGACGGGGGCTTACCGTATCACCTCCACCCGCAAAGAGGGCGTCATCCAAGAGGTG
>CALRKX020000297.1:0-4079 GCA_943368305.1 Erythrobacter sanguineus | reverse complement strand
ATCATCGGCTTCGGTCAGGGATATGGTCACCACGCCATCGGCATGTCCGGTCAGCACGCGCTGCACCGAGCCGGGGTCATCAGCCAGAAAATCGAACACCAGCGGTTCCGGATGCCCCTCTCCCGCCACCGGCATCGGCAGCCCAAGGTTGCGCAGGGTATAAATCAGCCGGCGCTTTGCTGCCTCGATCTTTTGCCAGCGCGTGTGGTGCTCGGGCGAAGACAGATCGGGCACAAGGTGGTTGTGGCGACAGGCGGCGCAATAGGCAGACGTATCGTTGCCGTCCGGGGCCGCGGCGACCATCCAGTTGCAGGCCGAAAGCTCCCAGTTATGGCAGAACCGCCAAAGAGTGCCGTCGCCCACAGCGCCCGGCCCCACGATGCCTTGCCCTGACACGATCAGCCAATGTGACCCGTCCGGTTCTACCGCCGCCATCCGGTCCTGATCGGGCAGATATCCCACGGCTCGGCCACAGCGCAGGCAGGTGGTGTTTTCAAAATGCAGAACCTGCCCGCAGCATTGGCATTGAAACAGCTTCATCGGCGCACCCCTGACCTTACCCGGCAAGTCTAGGCCTGCCGGGTGACAGGTCAACGACCGATCAGCCCAGCCGGAACCCTTCGCGCACCAGATCGTCGGTCACGCGCCGGATTGCCTTTTCCAGCGTCTCGGCGATGAAATCCACCTGGGCGTCGGTCAGGATCAGCGGTGGCGACATCACATTCAGATGCCCGATGGGACGGACCAGCAGGCCCATCTCCTCCGCCACGTCCGAGATGCGCTTGGATTCGTTCGCGGCATCGGGCAACAGCACCTTGGTGCCCTTGTCGGCCACAGATTCCACACAAAGCATCAGCTTTTTGCCCCGCACATTGCCCACCAGCGGCAGGTCGGCCAAGGGGGCCATCCGCGCCTCAAAATAGCTGCCAACGCTGGCGGCATGGGCCAAAAGGCCCTCGCGCTCGATGATTTCGATGTTCTTCAGGGCGGCGGCGCAGGACACCGGATGGCCCGAATAGGTCAGGCCAGAGGTAAACCAGCGATGCCCGCCTTCGGCCATAACGTCCCAGATACGGTCGCTGAAAATCATCGCGCCCAAGGGCAGATAGCCAGAGGTCAGCCCCTTGGCCGAGGTGATGATGTCAGGCTGCACGCCAAATTCCGACAGGCTGGCGAACCAGTGGCCAATGCGGCCAAAGGCGGTCACCACCTCATCCGCGATGAACAGGATGTCGTGGCGCTGGCACAGATCCCACATGCGTTTCAGATAGCCTTCGGGCGGAATGATGATGCCACCGCTGGCCTGAATCGGTTCGGCGATAAAGCCGCCGATACGGTCGGCCCCTACCCGGGCAATCAGCGCCTCGAACTCGGCGATCAGGTCATCGCAGAACTGCGCCTCGGTCATATGGGTGGGGCGGCGGTAGGGGTTCGGGCAGGTCAGGTGCCAGATGCCGTCTTCCTTGTACCGGAACTCTTCCACCCGGTCGCCGTTCCTCTTGCCCACCGATTGCGTAAGGTAGGTTGATCCGTGATAGCTGCCGTCGCGCGCCACGATGCCGGTCTTGTCGGGGTTGCCGCGCGCGTGGTGGTAGTAGCTGACCATCCGCACCGCGGTATCGACTGCCGTTGACCCGCCGGTGGTAAAGAACACGCGGTTCAGATCACCCGGTGCCAGTTCGGCCAGTTTGGCCGCCAGCCGCGCCGCCGGGGCATTCGTCATGTCAACGAAGTAGTTGGCAAAGGCCAGCGTCTCGCTCTGTTCGGCAATCGCTTGGGCCATCTCCTTGCGGCCAAGGCCGATATTGGTGCACCACATGCCGCCCACAGCATCCAGATAGCGCCTGCCGCCCTGATCCCACAGGTAACAGCCCTCGCCTTTGGCAACCACCAGCGACCCCTGCTTTTCGAACGGACCAAAGTTTGTCCAGGGGTGAAGGGCATGGTCGTGATCCATCTGCCACAGATCGTTGGGCAGGGCATTCGGGGCTGCGACGTTCATTTTGAATCTCCAGTCAATATCTGCACCCTAACAGATGCGGCTCTTTTGACCAGTGGTTTGATCAAAACATTTTCTGCGCCGTCTTGGCCACCGTGAACCCATGGCCCTGCCCGTTCACGCAGGTCATGCCCGACTTTTCCGACTGGCAACGAAACCCGCCCAGTTCAACCGACTGGCCATAGCCCAGTTCCATCGCGTCGGGGCTGGCAACGGTATCACCCACACAGGCGGGTGCACCTTTGCCCACCGGCCCCACCTCGAACGCATGGCCCCAATCCAGATCGCAATCGGCGGGTGGAACGGAATAGGACAGCCTTGTCACCTGCATGACATCGCAGCGTGCGGCGGGGTAATCGCCGGTGGCAATCATGCAGGCAATATTGCCAGTGGGGGAGCGGAAGAAGACCAGATCATCGGCCAGCGCGGGGCTGGCCAGAAGAACCAACGGCAGAACAAGGGCTTTCATGGCAAAACTCCGGCGGCGAATACCCCGAAGGTTAAGACCAAACGACCACCCCGCCAAGCGTTCAGGCAGCGGCCCGCAGGCGGTTGGGATCGAAGGCGTCAATCTGCACCCGCGCGCCGTCAAAGGTGCAAAAGCTGCCGGCGGGCACCTCTGTCCAGTCGCCTTCGTCATCCTCCAGCGGCTCTGACACCACGGCCATGCCGCGACGGGTATCCGACCATCGATAATAGAGCGTAGGCGCTTTGTCATCGCTGGCATAGCGCACGGCATATAGGCGCTGTCCATCCGACAGGGCGGCGGTCAGGCGCAGCCAGGGAGCAACGCCCTTATCCCGCGCCAGGGTGATGAACCGCGCCGCCGCACGCTCCAGCGCGCCCATCGGATCGGTCTCCAGCCCCTCGGCGATGGCAACCAGAAAGATCGCCTCGCTGTCGGTCGCTCCCTTGCGATTCGGATAAAGCGTATCGGGAATCATCATCTCGGCATGACGGCGCACCGCATCGAACCCGCCGATCTGGCCGTTGTGCATGAAGCTCCACGCGCCATGGACAAAGGGATGGCAGTTGTTGCGGCTGGTCGCAGTGCCGGTAGAGGCGCGGACATGGGCCAGAAACAGACCCGATTTCACCTGCGCCACCAGGCTTTTGAGGTTGGGGTCCGACCAGGCGGGCATCACATCGCGGTAAAGCCCCGGCTCGGCCCGTTCGCCATACCAGGCAACGCCGAACCCGTCGGCGTTGATCGCGGTATGGCATTGCGTGGCGCAATGGCTTTGGTGGATCAGTGAATGGCCCGGACGGCTGACGATTTCCTCAAGGAAGATCGGCTCGCCCGAATACGCGGCCCAACGGCACATCAGCGTGCCCCCTTACCAGTTACAAACATCTGCCCGCCTCTTATTTTTCATAACATTAGCATGAAAATTGCAGGCCGGAATTCTGCTTTTGGTCAAAAAAGCGCGATTTTCACGCGCCTTTTGCTGTTTGCCCGCTATTCCGCCTCTTCCACCACCACAAGGTCACGGATCGAGGCACCTTTGGCATGGGACAGCGCCTCCTGATAGGCAGGCGAGTTGTAACAGGCCACCGCCGCCTCCAGGCTTGGGAACCGCGCCACCACATTGCGGGCGCGGTCATTGCCTTCCAACTGCACATGGCGACCGCCACGGGCAAGGAAGACCCCGCCATGATCGCCAATCGCCCCGGTTGCCAGCTTGGCGTAACGGCCATAGGCCTCGGCGTCGATCACCTCGACATGTGCGATCCACAGAGCGGTTGGCATTTACGCCCCCAGCACGGCTTCGGCCGCCTTGATCGCCGCATCCGCAGCGCCAATGTCAGCGCCACCCGCCTGCGCCATGTCGGGCCGACCACCGCCGCCCTTGCCGCCCATCGCCTCGGCCGCCGCCTTGACCAGCGCCACGGCAGACAGGCTGCCCGTCAGATCCGCCGTCACCCCCGCCGCAACCGCAGGCTTGGCTCCGGTATCGGCAATCAGCAGCACGGCACCCGATCCGATACGGCCTTTCAACTCGTCAATCAGCGCGGGCAAATCCTTGCCGGAAACCCCAGTCAGAACCTGCGCGATGAATTTGACGCCGTTGATCTCTTT
>CALRKX020000296.1:0-4093 GCA_943368305.1 Erythrobacter sanguineus | reverse complement strand
GAAAATTGCCGGGCTGCATGTGGGCCAGGTGGTGCAGATGTCGATCCGCGAGTCGTATGACTGGATCGGGCAGGTGCCCGCCAGCCTTGGCACGCAGAAGAACGAGATTGCCAAGGCCATCCTGAAGGAAATCCGCGAACGGCTGGGCTTTCTGGTCAACGTGGGCCTTGATTACCTGACGATGAGCCGCAATGCGGGCACCTTGTCGGGTGGCGAAAGCCAGCGCATCCGGCTGGCGTCGCAGATCGGGTCCGGCCTGACCGGGGTGCTTTATGTGCTGGACGAACCCAGCATCGGCCTGCACCAGCGTGACAATGACCGCCTGCTGACCACGCTGAAAAACCTTCGCGATCAGGGGAATACGGTGCTGGTGGTCGAACATGACGAAGATGCGATCCGCGAGGCGGATTATGTGCTGGATATCGGCCCCGGCGCGGGCGTGCATGGCGGCCAGATCATCGCACGCGGCACCCCGGCGGAAATTGCCGCCGATCCGGCCAGCATTACCGGGCAATACCTGTCCGGCTCCCGTGAAATAGCTGTGCCGAAAGACCGGCGGGCTGGCAGCGGCAAAAAACTGACTGTGGTCAAGGCAACCGGTAACAACCTGAAAGGGGTGACGGCCGATTTTCCGCTGGGCAAATTCGTCTGTGTCACCGGCGTTTCGGGGGGCGGAAAATCGACCCTGACCATCGAAACCCTGTTCAAGACCGCCGCCACGCGATTGAACGGCGCCCATGAAACACCCGCCCCGTGCGAGACGATCAAGGGGTTTGAACATCTCGACAAGGTGATCGACATCGACCAGCGCCCGATCGGGCGCACCCCGCGATCAAACCCTGCCACCTATACCGGCGCCTTCGGCCCGATCCGCGACTGGTTCGCAGGTCTGCCGGAATCAAAGGCACGCGGCTATCAGCCCGGCCGGTTCAGCTTTAACGTCAAGGGTGGGCGGTGCGAGGCTTGTCAGGGCGATGGCGTCATCAAGATCGAGATGCACTTTCTGCCCGATGTCTATGTGACCTGCGAGACCTGCAAGGGCCACCGCTATAACCGCGAAACTCTGGAAATCAAGTTCAAGAACAAAAGCATCGCCGATG
Organism: Erythrobacter sanguineus; assembly: GCA_943368305.1. Taxonomy (GTDB): domain Bacteria; phylum Pseudomonadota; class Alphaproteobacteria; order Rhodobacterales; family Rhodobacteraceae; genus Fuscibacter. The sequence continues at coordinate 2,993 of CALRKX020000296.1, read as the reverse complement.
TTCTTGAACTGACCTGCGAAGATGCCCGCGACTTCTTTCAGGCGGTTCCGGCGATCCGCGACAAGATGGAGGCTTTGTGCGAGGTGGGCCTTGGCTACATCAAGGTCGGCCAGCAGGCCACCACGCTTTCGGGCGGTGAGGCGCAGCGGGTAAAGCTGTCGAAAGAGCTGTCACGCCGGGCAACGGGCCGCACGCTTTATATATTGGATGAACCCACCACCGGCCTGCATTTCGAGGATGTGCGCAAACTGCTGGAGGTGCTGCACGCGCTGGTCGATCAGGGCAATACGGTGGTGGTGATCGAACACAACCTGGATGTCATCAAGACGGCTGACTGGATCATCGACATTGGCCCCGAGGGCGGTGATGGCGGGGGAGAGATTGTCGCCACCGGTACACCTGAACAGGTCGCCAAGGCCGAGCGCAGCCACACCGGACGATACTTGAAGGACATGCTGAAACCGCGGCGCGTTGCGGCAGAGTAGGAACCAGAGTGCTGCCCCGGACCCCGGGATATTTGCGCCAAGATGAAGCAGGGGCGGGAACCTCTTGGGGCTTTCCCGAAAAGCCGGCATCGGCTAGGGCTGAAGAATGGCGCTTTTGACCGTATCAGACCTTGCCGTGGCCCGTTCGGGCCTGCCCGTGCTGGAGGGTGTCGGCCTTTCGCTGGCGGCCGGGCAGGCGCTGGTATTGCGTGGTCCGAATGGCATTGGCAAGACCACGCTGTTGCGCACCGTCGCCGGGTTGCAACCCGCACTGGCGGGCGTGATCGAGGCAGCCCCCGATGCCATTGCCTATGCCGCCCATTCCGACGGGTTGAAGGCGACGCTGACCGTGGCTGAGAATCTGGAGTTCTGGGCCGCGATCTTTGGCACCAGGGAGATTGGGGCCGCGCTGGCCGCAATGAACCTGACCGGTCTGGCCAACCGCCGGGCCGCGAACCTGTCGGCCGGGCAAAAGCGGCGGCTGGGTCTGGCGCGGATGCTGGTCACGGGGCGGCCGGTCTGGGTGCTGGATGAGCCGACTGTTTCGCTGGATGCAGCCTCGGTCGGGCTGTTTGCTGCCGCCGTGGCCGCGCATCTTGCGGCGGGGGGGGCGGCGCTGATCGCCACCCATATCGAACTTGGTCTTGACGCCCGCGTGCTGGACCTGACGCCATTTCGCGCGAAATTGCCGCAAGAGGGGGGCCGCAAGGGCGCGTTTGACGAGGCTTTTGCATGATTTCCCTACTGGTGCGCGACATCCGGCTGGCGGTGCGGGCGGGGGGCGGGTTCGGCCTTGGGCTGGCGTTCTTTCTGCTGGTGACGGTGATGGTGCCGTTCGGGGTGGGGCCTGACCCGGCCACGCTGGCGAAAATCGCACCGGGTATCTTGTGGGTGGGGGCGCTGCTGTCGTGCCTGTTGTCGCTGGACCGTATCTTCGCACTGGATTTCGAGGATGGCTCTCTGGACCTGTTGGCGACCGCACCCATCCCGCTGGAGGGGGTGGTGGCGGTCAAGGCGCTGGCGCATTGGCTGGTGACGGGGCTGCCGCTTGTGCTGGTCTCTCCGGTACTGGGGGTGCTGATGAACCTGCCGGGGCCGGGATATGGCTGGCTGGTTGCCTCTCTGCTGGCGGGAACACCTGCGCTGTCGGTGATTGGGGCCTTTGGCGCGGCGCTGACGGTGGGGTTGAAGCGGGGCGGGCTGCTGTTGAGCCTTCTGGTGCTGCCGATGTATGTGCCGACCCTGATCTTCGGTGCCGAGGTCGTGAAGCGGGGCGCGATGGGGCTTGCAACCGGCACGCCGATGGCGCTTCTTGCCGGGATCACGGCGGGGTCGGTGGCGCTGTTGCCCTTTGCCGCCGCTGCGGCAATCCGCGTCAACCTGCGCTAAGGCAATTGTGATAGAAAAAGGCGTCGGAACGGGAAGAGCCATGTCCATCTGGGAATATGCCAACCCCAAGAAATTCATGCAGACCTCTGGCCTGCTGCTGCCCTGGATTGCCGGGCTTGCCACCTTGTGCCTGAGCGTCGGGCTGGTCTGGGGGTTCTTTTTCACGCCCGATGCCGACCGCTTCGGCTCTACCGTCAAGATCATCTATCTGCATGTTCCGGCAGCGATGATGGCCACCTCGGCCTGGGCGATGATGCTGGTGACATCGTTGATCTGGCTGATCCGGCGGCACCATGTGAGTGCGCTGTCGGCCAAGGCGGCGGCGCCGGTGGGGCTGTGTTTCACGGTCATCGGGTTGGTGACGGGGGCGATCTGGGGCCAGCCGATGTGGGGCACCTGGTGGGCCTGGGATCCGCGGCTGACGGCTTTCCTGATCCTGGCCCTGTTCTATCTGGGTTATATTGCGCTGTGGTCTGCCGTCGAAGACCCCGACACGGCGGCCGATCTGACCAGCGTTCTATGCATCGTGGGGTCGGTTTTCGCCTTTTTGTCGCGCTATGCGGTGCTGTTCTGGAACCAGGGGCTGCATCAGGGGGCAAGCCTGTCGCTGGACAAGAAAGAAAACGTGTCCGACGTGTACTGGATACCGCTGCTGGTCTGTATCGCCGGGTTCATCTTGCTGTTCGTGACGCTGGTCTTTCTGCGCACCCGCACCGAGATTCGCGCCCGGCGACTGGCGGCGTTGTTGGCGCGGGAAAGGCTGGCATGATGCCCGATCTGGGGAAATATGCGGGGGCCGTGATGTGGTCTTATGCGGCAACGATCGCGGTTATCGTCGCGCTGGTGGCCTATAGCCTGTGGCATGGCGCGCGGGTCAAGCGGGCGCTGCGCGAGGTAGAGGAACGGCAGGGGCGCAATGGGTAAGTGGCTGTTGGCGATTCCGCCGATTTTGTTTCTGGCACTGGCTGCGATGTTCTGGGCCGGGATGCAGCGCGAGAATGCCGGGCAGTTGCCTTCGGTTTTCGTGGGGCAGGCTGCACCGCCGCTGGGAACGGACACCTTGCCCGGTCTTTCTGGCGTGACCAATGCCGACCTGACCCAAGGCAAGCTGACCGTGGT
>CALRKX020000295.1:0-4100 GCA_943368305.1 Erythrobacter sanguineus | reverse complement strand
GTCGGAAAATTCGCGCGCCGTTTTCGACTGCACCACCAGCACGCCCAGTTTTTCGCCCACCCGCTGGATCGGCACGCCCAGGAACGAGGAATAAATCTCCTCGCCCGTTTCCGGCATGAAGCGAAAGCCCTTTTCCGCCGGGGCATTGGCCGTGTTCACCGGCAGCCCGGTACGCGCCACCCGACCCACCAGCCCCTCGCCCAGCTTCATCCGGGTCTGGTGGACGGCGGCTTTGTTCAAGCCTTCGGTCGCGCACAACTCCAACGTCTCGGCGTCGCGGAACAGATAGATCGAGCACACCTCGGTCCGCATCGAATCGGCAATCAGATGGGTAATCTGGTTCAGCCGTTCCTGCCCCTGGGCCGGCGTTGCCAGCACATCGCGCAGGCGGCGCAGTAATTTGCGGCTGTCGCTTTCGCTGCGTTCGGACATCGGAAAAACTTTCGTGCTTTTGGTTATCTATATGCGCGAAGGGCGCTGAAGAAAGGTTTATTTGGCGACAATGTGATCACAGCGGCGCAAGGGCGGCGTTGGTGCGAAACAAAAGGGCGGCCCCGTCCTGCCGGGGCCGCCCTTCGCCATCTCCGCCGATCAGGCCCTGTTCAGGGCTTGTCCAACTCAAAGGCATCGTGCAGCGCCTGCACCGCCAGTTCCATGTATTTGCGGTCGATCAGGACCGAGATCTTGATCTCGCTGGTCGCGATGACCTTGATGTTGATGTTCTCTGCCGCCAGTGCGGCAAAGGTCTTGGCGGCAACGCCGACCTGGCTGCGCATCCCGATGCCCACGACCGAAACCTTGGCCACATCGGTGTCGGCGATCAGATCGTCATAGGCCAGCAGCCCCGCGGCCTTGGCATCCTCCATCGCCTTTTGGGCCCGCGCCACCTGATTGGTGGGCACCGAAAAGGTCATGTCGGTCACAGCGCCGGTATGGGTGCCATAGTTCTTTTCGCTGATGTTCTGGACGATCATGTCCACGTTCACACCCGCATCGGCCAACGTGCCGAAAATCGCCGATGCCACGCCGGGGCGGTCCTCGACGGTCACCAGGGTCATTTTGGCTTCATCGCGGCTGAAGGCCACGCCAGAGACGACTTTCGATTCCATGATTTCCTCCTCGTCGCAAACCAGCGTGCCACTGGTCTCGTCGGTATCTTCAAAGGATGACAGCACGCGCAGGCGCACCTTGTAACGCATCGCCAGTTCGACCGATCGGGTTTGCAGCACCTTGGCGCCCAGGCTGGCAAGCTCCAGCATTTCCTCAAACGCAATCTTGTCCAGCTTGCGCGCCTTCGAGCTTACGCGCGGGTCGGTGGTGTAAACCCCGTCCACATCAGTATAGATATCGCAACGCTCGGCGCCAAAGGCCGCTGCAAAGGCCACCGCCGTCGTATCGCTGCCCCCGCGCCCCAGCGTGGTGATCCGGCCTTCCGACGATACGCCCTGAAAGCCCGCCACAACCGCGACCTTGAAGCCTTCGGCAAATTTCGCGTCGATGTTTTCGCGCGGAATGCTGATGAACCGGGCCGACCCGTGGGCCGATGTGGTATTGATCGGCACCTGCCAGCCCTGCCATGACCGCGCGGGCACGCCCATTTCCTGCAACCGCAGCGCCATCAGCCCCGCCGTCACATTCTCACCGCTGGACACCACCGCATCATATTCGCGCGCGTCATACAGCTTCGAGGTCTGCTCGACCCAGCCGACCATTTCATTGGTCTTGCCCGACATCGCGCTGACAATGACGATCACGTCATAGCCGCGCTCGACCTCGCGCTGCACTTTCTGGGCTGCATTTTCGATGCGCGCCAGATCGGCCACCGAAGTGCCGCCGAATTTCATCACCAGAAGCGGCATGGTCTTCCCCCCAAGCCCGGAAAATCGGCGTTTCTTTATGCGGGGGGGCGATGCTGCGCAAGGGGCGATGCACCTTTGCCGGCGTTTGATGCCCGCATCGCCCCGGCGGTCATGCCGCCCGACTGGCCATCATCCGCGTCACCAGCCCCAGGATCGCGGCCAGAAACAGCGCCGAGGTGACAACCGTCCCAAATCCAAGGCCGCCATAATCGGCCGGCTGTGACAGCAGGTCGCCGAAAGAAGCGCCCAGCGGCCGGGTAAAGATGTAAGCCAGCCAAAAGCCCAGAACCGCATCCAGTCCCAGCCAGAAATAGCCGCAAGCCAGCGACAGGATGATCATTCCGAACAGGATACCCGTCGCGCCATAGCCCAGGCCGAACTGCTCGGCCACCAGATCGCCCGCCGCCGTTCCCAGTGCAAAGGTGAACAGGATGGCCAGCCAGTAAAACGCCTCGCGCCGGAAGGTAAAGATTTCATGGATCGACAGGCTGCGCTCTGACGCGAACCACAGGGCAAAGGTTGCGGCCAGCGCCAGGGAGAATCCGACGGTGGTGGTGATCAGCGAAACGCCAAGGTTGTCCACAAGATTGTCGGTCAACAAGGTGCCAACGATCGAGATCAGAACAACCGCCAGCCAATAGGCCCAGGGCCGATAGCCGCGCTGCGCGAACTGCACAACCAGCGCACCGGCCAGCACCGCCGCCATGATCAGCGAGGTCGCCGTCAGCCCAAGGCCAAGATTGACCGCCAGATAATCGGCCGCCGTTTCGCCCATCGTCACGGCCAGCAGCTTGATCAGCCAAAAATCCAGCGTGACTTCGGGCACGCGGTTGCGGGTGGAATCGTCCATGACAGCTCCCAGGGTCATTTCGTGACCATAGCCAGTGCCTGTGCCGAAAAGGCATCGGCATGGGCATCGTCATCGGCGTTGCACCGCTCTGTGGCGCGGGTTTGCAGGTCGGTAATCTTGGCCCTATCGGCCGGTTGCGGCGCGGCGGCTGCCAGCGCGTCGCGCAGCGTGGTCAGCATGGCTTCGCATGGCAGGGGGTGGCCACCCGCATCGGTCACCGCAATGCCCGCAACCTGCGCAACCGCGCCCGCCGTCACGCCCACCGCCGTCGCAGGGTCGGCCAGCGCGCCCGACAGATCGGTCAATGCCGCGCGAACGGTCTCGCCTTGGGGCGGGCTGGCGCGCAAGGCGGAAAGCACCGCGTCGATCCGGCCATCCAGAGCGCCCCAGACCACCGGATCACGCGGCTGCAGCACCGGCTGCGCGTCATCCCAGGCGGTCTCCAGATCGGTGACCCGCTGCGCGGCCCCTGCCAGATCGTCGTTGTCGGCCAGCGCCTGCACGCCCTCGACGATGGCCATCATCGCCGACACATCTCCCAGCCCGGCGCTCTGCGGCGCGGACCGTGTCCAGATTTCCACCCCGGCGAAAAGCCCGACGGGTAGGGCGATCAGCGCGATCGCCAGCATGATTTGCCGCAAGGTGGTTGTCCCTTCATGGCAGGCAGCCCCATGGCGGCCCGGCCACAAAACCCTGCCCGTCAGGCCCGGGTCAGGCCATACAACTCAGGTTGCAGATCGGGGGGTGCAGGGTGCAAAACAGGTATCCTGTCCATCACATTCCCGTCAGGACAACACCAGCCTTACAACGCCCGCCAGCCGATATCCGACCGGCAGAACCCCTCGGGCCAGGTCAGATGGTCTATCATCGCATAGGCGCGGTTGCGCGCCTCGGCTAGGTCGTTGCCCCGCGCGGTTATGTTCAGCACCCGCCCGCCGTTGGCCACGATCTGCCCGTCCTTCTCCGCCGTTCCGGCATGAAAACACATATGCCGGCTGTCCTCCGGCAACCGCCCCAGCCCCTTGATGACCGTGCCCTTTTCATAGGCGCCGGGATAGCCCTTGGCCGCCATCACCACCGTCAGCGCGTGATCTTCGGCCCAGGTCGCCTGCGCCTGATCCAGCCGCCCCTCGGCGCAGGCCAGCAACAGGTCCAGCGCCTGCGCGCCCAGCCGCATCATCAAGACCTGACATTCCGGGTCGCCAAAGCGGCAGTTGTATTCGACCAGCCGGCTGCGGCCGTTCTCGATCATCAGCCCGGCATACAGCACCCCCTGATAGGGCGTGCCGCGCCGCGCCATCTCGGCAATCGTCGGCAGAACAATCTCGTCCATCGCCTGTTTCTGGATCGCGTCCGTCAGCACCGGCGCGGGCGAATAGGCCCCCATGCCG
>CALRKX020000294.1:0-4105 GCA_943368305.1 Erythrobacter sanguineus | reverse complement strand
CGCGCAAGCAGAATTGCGCAGAGATGGCATGAAAGGCAAGCAACTGCCTGAATAAAGGGCAGTATTTATCCGGCGATACGTTCTATGGCGATAGCGCGCTTTTTCAGCTCGTCATAAAGCGTCGGCACCACCCGCACCGATCCGACCGCGACACGCAGCGCGTCTGACAGGCGAAGCTCGTTCGGGCTTCCTCCCGCCACACGCCAGATCATGCGGCGGGTCACGCCGTCATCATAGACGATCTCGGTCGCCCCGCTGCGCGCCTTGCGCCATCCAAGAAAATCTGCGCCACCATGGGGCGCATGAAAGGTTGCCTGTTGTCCCATTTTTTCGGGCCTTTTGTTCTGCTCTGGTGCAATCCTGCCCCCATTGTGCCTGCGCGACAATTCCGGAAAACCTGATCATTGTCACAAACTTGTGCGGGCCGCAGCCAACGCCCAACTTTGCGGCACCTCCGCAACAGCCGCAGCAAGGCCGCCGCACAATCGCTGTATTGACGCCACATTGCCGCCACAATCTGGCCGATCAGACCGCCATATCCATCGGCGGTCGCGGCAGCATATGCGCCAGACTGGCCAGCCCGGCCTCGTATTGCTGCCGGGGAATGTTGCCCGCCACCGCCAGCCGCACCGCGTTTGGCGCACGGCCATGGATCAGCGCGTATTGATCGGCAGAGCGGACCAGCACCCCCTCATCCTCGGCCATCCGGGTAAAGGTTGACGCACGCCACCCCGTCGGCAAGCGCAGCCAGGCAAAGGGCATTCCGGTCTGCCAAGACAGATCGAACGCGCCAAGACGGTTGACCAACATGGTCAGCCGGTCGCCCATTTCGCGCTGCACCCCTTGGCGGATCTGGTCAGCTTGCCCCGTTTCCAGAAGGTCCTGGCACAGACTGCACACCGCCTTTGACAGCGCGAAGAACCCATGTTGCGCCGTCAGCCGCCCGGCCTCGCCCATGCCCGTCGGGCAGACAACAAAGCCGAAGCGCAGCGCCGCCGACACAGATTTGGAAAAGCTGCCGACATACCACACCCGTTCCGGCGCCAGCGCCCGCAGCGCGGGCATGTCGGTGGAAAACGGAGCATAGCATTCATCCTCGATGATCTGCAGATCAAAGTTGCGGGCGATCGCTACAATTTGTGCGCGCCGCGCCAAGGACATGCGCGCCGTCGTCGGATTTTGCGTGTCGGGCGTCAGGCACAGAACCTGCGGCCCATGTTTGCGGCAGGCCGCCTCCAGCGCATCGGGCCGCATCCCTTCTTCGTCCATTTCGACGCCAACCACCTCGGCCCGCGCCAGACGTGCCGCATAGCGGAACCCCGGATAGGACAGATCTTCGGTCAGCACGACGGGCCGATCACCGCGAAGGCAGATCGACAACACCATGTTGATCGCGTTCTGCCCGCCGTGGGTCAGCGTGACATCCTCGGCCGTGACCGCCCCGATGATCCGCACCTCCAGCCACCGGCAGACCGCATCACGCAACGGCCGGCCGTCCCGCTGGCTGGGATAATCCAGCCAATCCGGCCCGATATTCCGCGAAATACGCTGAAGCGCCTCGGAAAACGCCACAGACTGTCCGACATCGGGCAGTTGCGGCGACCGCAAGTCAACCCGGCCCTGCGCCACACCGGGGTCACGCTCCAGAAACAGGGGTTGGGTCGGGCCGAGACGGGGCGCCCGGGCCGCAACAAAGGTGCCGCGCCCCACGGTCGCCTCCAGCAGACCTTCTTGCGTGACGATCTGATAAGCGCGACTGACCGTGCCGGGCGTCACATCCAGCCGCCAGGCCAGATCGCGCACCGTCGGAAGACGGCTGCCTTCGGGCAACTCACCCGCACGGATCGCCTCGCGCAGCGCCCGCGACAAGGTGAGATACTTCGGGCCTGTGTCATTGGCCAGAGCAGGTGTCCAAGTTGTATCCATGACAATGTTCCTCTGGCGCGAACAACTGCGCGATTGTATAGATTACCTACAGAACATCGGTTCTTGTATCAATACAATTAGGTGCCACCATGCAGTCGAGTCTTCTGATCGCCGGACGTCCCTTGCCGCCCCTGTCGCGGATCGCCTTTGCCATTGCGATGACTGTTCTTGCCTGGGAAAACCGCCGCCATACCCGCGTCGCCCTGAAACGGCTTGATCCGCATGTGCTGCGCGACATCGGGCTTGACCCGGTCGCCGCCGAGGATGAGGCCGAAAAGCCCTTCTGGCGGGCCTGACCACCGTCGTTTTTGCTTCCTGATCCCCAACTTCGGCCGGGTTCGCCCGGCCGTTTTTTATTTCGCGCCGTCGCGCGGCATCCGCGCCATCCGGTCAGACAGTGCCACCCGGCCCTGCGCCTCGAATCGGTCTTTCACAGCAGTAAAATCGGGGTCGGCGCGGTTCTGGCTCAGTTTGGTCTTGGCCAGAACCTGATCCACATCAACCTCAAAGCCGACAATGGCCGCCAGCATCCCGTCCAGATAATCGCGCGGGGCATCGCCCATCTTCCAGCCGCCCGCCCCCTCCATCTTGCGGGTCAGCAGGGCCACCGCCCGGCGCTTGAACTTGTCACTGTCGTCCCAGCGGATTCGGCCCCGCATATGCACCACCTGATAATTCCAGGTCGGCACCGCCTTGTGGGTATCTGCCTTCGACGGATACCAGTCGGGCGAAACATACCCATCCTGCCCGCGAAAGATCAGCAGCACCTCTGCGCCATCGGGCAGCAATTCATGCAACCGGTTCGCACGCGCAACATGGCCGATCATCCGCGCCCCATCGGGCAGCACCGGCAGGTGGTTGGCCACCAGCCCCTCGGCAGTCTGCGCCACCAGACTGGCCAGCGGACAGGCATCAATCAGGCGGGCAACCTCGGCCGGATCGGCTTCGGCGAAATGGGGCGGGATATACATGGCGGCCTCCTTGCGGGCAGCTTGCAACCGCCGCGCCCAAAAGAAAAGGCGCCCCGCAGGGCGCCTTTCCGAAACCGGATACGAAACGACTTAGCGCTTCGAGAACTGGAAGCTCTTGCGGGCCTTGGCCTTGCCGTATTTCTTGCGTTCCACGACGCGGCTGTCGCGGGTCAGGAAGCCGGCGGCTTTCAGCGCACCACGCAGTGCGGGTTCATAAAGCTGCAAAGCCTTCGAGATGCCGTGCTTCACAGCGCCCGCCTGGCCCGACAGACCACCACCGGCAACGGTGGCATAGACGTCAAACTGGCCTTCGACATTGGCGATGGTGAAGGGCTGCTTCAGGATCATTTGCAGAACCGGACGCGCGAAATAGGCGTTGATGTCCTTGCCATTGACCTGAACCTTGCCCGAACCGGGCTTGACCCAGACGCGGGCAACCGCGTTCTTGCGCTTGCCGGTCGCATAAGAGCGGCCCAGCTTGTCGCGCACGGCCACGCGGATCGGGGCGGCGGCAGCGGCCACGGGGGCAGCAGCGCCCACGGCCGATTTCAGATCGTCAAGAGATTTGATGTCGGACATGTTCAGGCGCTCCGGGTGTTCTTCGGGTTCAGCGGCTTCACGTCGAGGACGGTCGGCTGCTGCGCCTCATGAGGATGTGCGGCGCCGGAATAGACGCGCAGGTTCGACATCTGCTGACGGCCCAGGCGGTTGCGGGTGATCATCCGCTCGACAGCCTTTTCCACCACGCGCTCGGGGTGGTTGCCTTCCAGCACCTGACGGGCGGTGCGGAACTTGATGCCGCCGGGGTGGCCGGTGTGCCAGTAGTAACGCTTGTCGTCGCGCTTCTTGCCGGTCATCTGCACCAGACCCGCATTGATCACGATGACATTGTCACCCATGTCCATGTGGGGGGTGAAGGTCGGCTTGTTCTTGCCGCGCAGGATGTTGGCGACGATCGTGGCAAGGCGGCCCAGAACAACGCCCTCGGCGTCGATCAGGATCCACTTCTTCTCGATGTCCGCCGGGGTAGCGGTAAAGGTTTTCATCGGTTCATTTCCATGAAGAGCGGCGGAGGTTGCCCCCCGGAATCTCGGATGGAGGCTTATCGCCGAACCAGCTAAAAGCGTCAAGCGATCAGATCAACATAATATCGTTAAAAATCAGCATCATAAATAATACGGTATAATAATACCCCATCCAATTTCACA
>CALRKX020000293.1:0-4116 GCA_943368305.1 Erythrobacter sanguineus | reverse complement strand
GCAGCGTGGCTGGTCACGCCGCCCCGCTCGGTCAGCACGGCAGCAGCAGAATGCATGCCGCGAATATCTTCGGGTGCGGTTTCGCGGCGCACAAGAATGCACGGCTCGCCCCGCGCGGCGCTGGCCTGCGCCGCATCCGAGGTGAACACGATCTTGCCCACCGCCGCGCCAGGGCTGGCGGCAATGCCCTGGCCAAACACATCCCGCGCGCCACGCGGATCAACCTGCTTGTGCAACAACTCTGACAGCGCCCGCGGTTCGACCCGCAGCACCGCCTCATTCTGTTCGATCACCCCATCCTCGGCCAGCGCAACCGCAATCCGCAGGCCCGCCCGGGACGAGCGTTGCACCCGGACCGCATCGATCACCGCCAGATGGCCGTCTTCGATGGTGAATTCGATCTGCATCTCTTCGCGCAGGCGCACGCGACAGGCCGCCCCGTGCCGGACCAGCGCGGCAAACACCTCTGGCGCAAGATCCTCCAGCGAGGGGCCACGCGGATCGCGGGTAAGATACAGCGACTGCGCCTCGGTCAGCGCCGCCCGGCCCTGGCTTTGGCCGAGATAGCGCCCCGTCACCTGCGGCAACCCGGTCACGCCATCGACGAACTGGATCACACCGGCGCCCGAAATCCCCTGCCCGATGCCCTGCGCCATGGCCTGCACCACCAGGCCCAGCGCCGCCTCGGCTGGCGCGCCCTTGGCCTGGCGCAGCAGCCGGGCCGACGTGCCCTCCCACGCGCGGGCCATAGAGCGCAGCACCTCTGACAACTGGCGCGCGGGGTCTTCGGGGAAGGGCTCTTCCATTTCCCGCTCATACTGCCGCAGCGCTTCCTTCAGGGCGGCCGCCGAGGGCTTGCCGATTTCGAACATATCGGGGTCAAGCCGGGCGACATGGGTCGAGTAAGATTGCACAAAGCGCATATAGATGGTGTCTGCCGCCTCTTGCCCGTGACGGGCGGCAAGGGCGGCGTGGCGGGCGGCGTTCATGCCGACATTCAGGATGGTGCCCGGCCCGCCCCAATCGGGATTTTCTGGGCTGGGGCGGATCGATATAAGCGGCGCATCGCCGAAATGGGCCAGAATGGCACGGCTGTCGAACGGGTGGCCGGCGGCGATGGTGCGCACGGTTTGCGCGGGCAAGGCCACGGTGGTCGGCACCGGCATGTCCAGCCGGACCAGCCGTTGCAGGCATTTCGCCCGCCAGCCATGCAGGGCGGGACGGATCTCTGCCGAGGGCGAAACAACCGTGAACTCTGGAATGGGAGAGATTTTCTGCACCGCAGCACCTTATTGTTGGCGGCAGGATATACCTGCTTGGCCGTGGTGCAAGGGGAAAGGCCGGGGGCGATGCCCCCCGTGACAACCGGAGCAAGTGGACAAGGCCGGGGGCGCTGCCCCCGGACCCCCGGGATATTTAAGCCAGTATGAAAGCCTTAGCCTTCCACCTTGGTCAGGTCGGCCACGCCAGAGCAGATGGCGCGGATGCGGTGCAGCAGGTTCAGGCGGTTGCGCCGCGTGATCGGGTTGTCGGCGTTGACTTGTACGGATGTAAAAAAGCCGTCGATGGGCACGCGCAGGGCGGCCATCGCGGCCATGGCGGCGGGAAAATCTTCGCGCGCCATGGCGGGGGTGATGGTGGCTTCGGCGGCATCGAGGGCGGCGAACAGGCTGCGCTCTTCGTCGGTTTCGGCGAATTTCGGGTCGGCGCCAAAGCTGTATTCGACGCCGTCCTTGGCCTCGGCCTGAGACAGGAGGGTGTTGGCCCGCTTGAAGCCCTGCAGCAGGTTGGGGCCGTCTTCGGTTTTCAGGAACGCCGCCAGCGCCTCGGCCCGTTTGACGAGGAGGGTGAGGTCGTCATTGCCGGGCATGGCGAGGCAAGCGTCGATAATGTCGTGGCGGATGCCCTGATCTTTGAGGAAGACTTTCAGGCGGTCGTGGAAGAAGGTGAGGAGGTTGGCATAGGTTATGATAGGCCCGCGCAGATCCCTATGATCAATCCCCTCCCTATTAAGGGTGTTGATCTGAGCATCCGTCACAGAAGGCAGATCAATTTTCGCAATCAATCGCAGAGCGGCGTATGAGTTGATCTGCACATTTGGCGAAAAGACAAAGTTGTTGTCATGAACCCCAAACGAAAAACCCAATACGCTTGCCAGTGGGAAACGCAGCCGATTTTCGAGCAGAAGTCTGATAACGCCTAACACGGCGCGCCGAAGCGCAAAGGGATCGGAAGAACCTGTAGGCGGCTCCATTACTTCCCACCAGAAGCCGGTCAGCGTGTCGATCTTGTCGGCCAGCGCGACGGCGACCGAGACCGGCTCGGTTGGCACGGCGTCGCTGGGGCCAAGGGGGGAATAGTGGTCGCGGGCGGCGTTGGCGACTTCGGGGGACTCACCGGCCTCCAGCGCGTAATAGCGGCCCATGGTGCCTTGCAGCTCGGGGAACTCGCCCACCATGGCAGACCGCAGGTCGGCCTTGGCGATGCGCGCGGCCTGTTCGGCCATATCGGCATCGGCCCCGACCAGCGGCGCAATCTCGCGCGCCAGCGCCGCGATGCGGGCGATGCGGTCGGCTTGCGACCCAAGTTTGTTGTGGAAGGTCACCGATTTCAGGCCATCCAGCCATTCGCCCATGCCGGCCTTGGCCACCCGCAGGTCATTTTCCCAAAAGAACCGCGCATCCGACAGGCGGGCAGTCAGCACCTTCTGGTTGCCCTTCAGGATCGTGGCGCCATGGTCGGTGGTTTCGGTATTGGCGACCGTGACAAAGCCCTCGATCCGCCCCGTTTTCGGGTTTTTCACCGAAAAGAACTTTTGATGTTCCTTCATCGAGGTTTGCAGAACCTCGGCCGGCAGATGCAGGAAGGCGTCGGCGATGCGGCCCAGCAGCGGCACCGGCCATTCGACCAGGCCGGCCACCTCGGTCAGCAGGCCCTTGTCTTCCACCAGTTCCAGCCCGGCGGCAAAGGCCAGGTTCTGCGCGCCCTGCCAGATCGCGGCCTCACGCTCGGCGCTGTCCAGCACCACATGGGCGCGTTTCAGTTTCAGCGCGTAATCGTCGAACGACGAGACCGCGAAACGGCCAGAGGAGAGAAAGCGGTGCCCTTCGGTGGTGTTGCCTGCGGTGATGCCCTCGACCGTCAGCGGCACGACATGGGCGCCCGCCTCATCCGACAACAGGCACAGGATGGAATGCAGGGGCCGCACCCAGCGCAAGGAACCCGCGCCCCAGCGCATCGACTTGGGCCAGGGGAAATTGCGGATCGTCGCATCCAGCACCTCGGCGATGATTTCGGGGGCGGCGCGGCCGGGCTTTTCGATCACGGCGAAGAACACCTCGCCCTTCTTGTCGGCGCGGCGTTCCAACTGGTCCAGCGTCAGGCCGGTCGATCGCAGAAACCCCTCAACCGCCGCTGCGGGGGCGGTGGTGTTGGGGCCTTTGCGCTCCTCGCGCACGGGGCGCGATTCCGTGGTCAGCCCCTCAATCGCCAGTGTCAGGCGGCGGGGGGTGGAAAACGCCCCGGCGCTGGCATAGGTCAGCCCGGCCTCGACAAGACCATTCGTCACCAGCGACCGCAGATCCTCGCGGGCCTTGGCCTGCATCCGGGCGGGGATTTCTTCCGAGAAGAGTTCGATCAGAAGGTCGGCCATGTCACTCGCCTGCGTCGGGGGAAAGTTGGTGCCAGGCATAGGCCCGGCCATCGGGGAAGACCGCGACAACGCGGTCAATTTCGGGCGCGATGTTCGATTGCGACAGGAAGGCCAGCGCCTGACCCTTTTCCAGCGCCTCGCCGATCTTGGCCGCGTCAAAGCAACTGAACCAGCTTGGCCCGTTCAGCGGCACGGCCTTGGGGTAGGCCACATAGGTTTCGGTCAGCATCGCCTGATCCATCGTGGTGTGGAAACAGGCGCGGAACCGCAGGGGAGAGCTGTCGGCGTCAATGCCCTGCACATGATCGGCGATGATCGGTTCGGGCGTTTGCCCTTCGATTGTGGTCAGCATGATTTCGGCACCGGGCTTGAAGCTGACCTCGGTATAATAGGCGTATTCCTGCAACCAATACATGGCGGCACCAGCCAGCAAAGCGATCACAACGATACCCCCCGCAAGGAAT
>CALRKX020000292.1:0-4120 GCA_943368305.1 Erythrobacter sanguineus | reverse complement strand
AAGGGCTTTTTGCCATCGGTGTCACGGCTTTTGAAACCGCCCGGTTTTGCCGATGCACCCTCACGCTTTACAAAGGGACGCGCATCGTCGCCTTTCGGGGCATAGGGTTTGCGGTCGCCATCCGGGCGGGCCGGACGGGCACCACCTTCGGCGGAGTGCGACTTGTAACCGCCTGCGCGCGCTGGTTTGTCGGCAGTGCCGCCATGGCTTTTGAAGCCGGTCGAGCGGGTTTTCTTGTCATCGGGCGACCAGCGCGGCTTGCGGTCGGCATCGGCGCCTTCTGCACGCGGCGCATAGGGGCGACGCTCGGTCGCCTCGCGCGGGGCATAGGGCTTGCGGTCGCCTTCGGCGCGAGGGGCGTGGGGCTTGCGCTCGGCCCCTTCGCGCGGGGTGTAGGGTTTGCGGTCGCCATCCTCACGCGGGGCGCGCGGGGTATAGGGCTTGCGATCGCCGTCGGCGCGGGGGGCATAGGGTTTGCGCTCTGCCCCTTCGCGCGGGGCGTAAGGTTTGCGATCTTCACGCGGAGTATAGGGTTTGCGGTCGCCGTCTTCGCGCGGCGTGTAAGGCTTGCGCGGGGCGGGGGCGTCAGCGGTCTCGCCGTCTTCGACAAAGCGCGAGGGCTTCGGCGTATAGGGCGCGCGTTCGGCGCGTTCCGGACGCGGTGCACGTTCGCTGCGCTCGGGGCGCGCGGTGCCATAGGGCTTGCGCTCTGGCCGGGCGGGGCGGGCGTCAAGATCAGGCTCGCCCTCGATCCGGTCCATCACCAGATCGGTGTCAAGCTGGGTCTGGGTGCCAAAGCGGGCGGCCATGCCCTCGGCAATCTGCACGAAGCTTTGGTCTTGCTGCACGCGGATTGCGCCGATCGAATCCTTGGCGATGCCACCGGCGTCGCAGATTTTCGGCAAGAGCCAACGCGCTTCGGCCCGGCCGGTATGACCGACCGACAGGCGGAACCAGACCGAAGCGCCAAATTCGCCGCGCGGACGGGCCGGTGCGGCGGCAGCGGTGGGCACAGCGGCATCCGACAGAACCTCGGGCGCCGAGCGGCCTTCGCGCCACAGGCGGATGAAGGCGGCGGCAACCTGTTCGGCGCCATAGCTGTCCAGCAGGCTGTTGGCCAGATCGGCCTCTTCGCCGGCGGCAATCGACAGGGTGGGATGGGCCAGCAGGCGTTCGTCATCCTTGGCCTGCACTTCATCGGCCGATGGCGGCTTGCCCCATTCAGCGGTGACTTGCGCCGCTTGCAGGATACGGCTGGCCTTCTTGAATTCGGCGGGCGGTACGATCAGAACCGAGGTGCCCTTTTTGCCCGCGCGGCCCGTGCGGCCCGAACGGTGCAGCAGGGTTTCGGGGTTCGTCGGCAGATCGGCATGGATCACCAGTTCCAGCCCCGGCAGGTCGATACCGCGCGCGGCGACGTCGGTGGCAATACAAACACGGGCACGGCCATCGCGCAGAGCTTGCAGCGCATGGCTGCGTTCGGCCTGGGAAAGTTCGCCCGACAGCGCCACAACCTGAAAGCCCCGGTTGCCCATGCGGGCGAACAGGTGGTTCACATTGGCGCGGGTTTTGCAGAACACGATGGCGGTCTGTGATTCGTGCAGGCGCAGCACGTTGAAAATCGCGTGCTCCTTGTCGCGCGGCAGAACCGACAGCGCCTGATAGGAAATGTCGATGTGCTGGCGCGATTCGCCGGCAACCTGCACGCGGGCGGCGTCGCGCTGGAAGGTGCGGGCCAGCTTTTCGATCTCTTTCGGCACGGTGGCCGAGAACATCAGTGTGCGGCGGGTTTCCGGCGCGGCGCCCAGAATGAATTCCAGATCCTCGGCAAAGCCCAGATCCAGCATCTCATCGGCTTCGTCCAGAACCACGGCCTTGAGCTGCGACAGATCAAGGCTGCCACGCTCGATATGGTCACGCAAACGACCGGGCGTGCCGACGACGACATGTGCCCCCCGGTCCAGCGCGCGGCGTTCGGTGCGGTAATCCATGCCGCCAACGCAGGTGGCCAGATGGGCGCCTGCGGGGCCGTAAAGCCATTCGAATTCACGCGCGACCTGCAGGGCCAGTTCGCGGGTGGGGGCCACGACCAGCGCAATCGGCTTGTCGGCGAACAGCAGGGTATCCTGCCCATTCAGAATCTCTGGCGAGATCGCAAGGCCGAAAGCCACGGTCTTGCCAGAGCCGGTCTGGGCAGAGACCAGAAGGTCGCGGCCAGCAAGCTCTGGGGCCGATACGGCCTCTTGCACGGGGGTCAGGCTGTCATAGCCCTTGGCGGAAAGTGCCGCAGCCAAAGGCGCGGCAAGAATCATGTCGGTCATGTTTTTGTCCTGTGGGGGCGGCATCGCGCCCGTGAGCCATTTATCGGCACCACATCCCCCGGCAGAACGGCCTCCCTATGCCGCCTGCGCCCGAACCTTTCGCGCCGAAGCGCCCCACATAGGGGGGAATCGTCGGTCTGTATAGGGGGCTGACCTAGCTTTCGCGGAAGGCAAGCCGGAAATAATCGGTCAAGGGCCGGGTCAGATAGGCCAGTGCCGACCGCGTGCCGGTTTCCACCAGCGCCTGCACGGGCATTCCGGGGATCAGACGGTCGCTCTGGCCGGGGGGAATCACCACCTCGGCCCGGTAATAGCTGATGTGGCTGTCGGGGTCGGTCAGGATGTCGGGGGCAATGGTCAGCAGGCGGCCCGCGATTTCGGGTGTATTGCGACCGGCAAGCGCGGTGAGAATCAGGCGCACCGGTTGGCCCGGAGCGACCTGATCAATGTCGGTGGGCGCGATGCGCAGGCTGGCGATCAGCGGGCGGTCTTGCGGCACAATCGCCAGAACCGTCTGGCCAGCGCCGATCACCGCTTGCGGGCCAGTGACTTGCAGGCCAAGAACCTTGCCCGACACCGGTGCGCGCAGGGTCAGCCGCGCCAATTGCGCGGCGAGGGTGGCGCAACGTTCGGCCAGTTCGGCCTCTCGCGGGGTCTGGTCGCGCAGGGTGTCGGCGGCTTCGATGCGCCGTTCATCGGCAAGGCGCAGGATTTCCAACCGCACCTCGGTCGCGCGGCCTTCGGCCTGGGCCCGGCCAGCGCGGGCCTCTCCCAGGTCGCCTTGCAACTGTGCGAGTTGACGGTCCAGCGCCGAAACCCGGGCGCTTTGGGTCAGGCCCTTGTCGCGCAGGTCGCGCTGGGTGGTCAGATCTTGTTCGGTCAGCGTGATCTGGCGCGAAAGCGAGGCTTCTTGCGCGCGAATGCCGGTGGTTTGTGCGGCGATCTGGTCCAGCCGCTGGCGCAGTTGGGCGATCTGGTGAGCGATCATGTCCTGCCGTGCAGAGAAAAGGGCAAGCTGTTCGCCAGCAAGGGCACTGCCATGAAGGTCGGGCGGAAAGACGGGGGCAGATTTACCATCGCGTTCGGCCAACAGGCGGGCGCGGTCTGCGCGCAGGTTTTGCAATTGAGCCCGCGCCGCACGCAAGGTCGAAGACAGTTGCACGCTGTCCAGCCGGATCAGGATTTGCCCGGCCACCACGCTTTGCCCTTCTGCCACCAGAACAGCGGCGACCAGTCCGCCATCGGGGTGCTGCACGATCTGGCGGTTGCGTTCAACCTCGATCCGCCCGGCGACGATGATAGCTCCGTCGATGCGGGCAAGACCGGCCCAGAGGCCAAGGCCCAGAACCAGAATAACCAGCGTAGCAAGGCCAATGAGGGCGGGGCGGCGGGCAGAAAGACCGGTCATGCGCCGCCCCCCGGTGCAAGGGCGCGCAGGCCGGGCGTGGCGGGGCGCAGGGTTTGTTGCAACACCGCATCGCGCGGGCCAAGGGCGTGGACACGGCCCTGATCCAGCAGCATCAGCAGGTCGCAGCCCTGCGTCTGTGCCATTTGATGCGCCATAAGGATGGTAATTCCACCACCGGCGCGGTGGGCCCGCAGCGCCGCTTCCAGCGCCTGTTGACCGGCGATATCCAGATTGGCGTGGGGTTCGTCCAACACCAGAACCAGCGGATCGCCATAAAGCGCGCGGGCAAGGCCGATCAACTGGGTTTGCCCTCCGGACAGCGGGCCACCCTGCGCCGACACCGGGGTGTCATAGCCAAGGGGCAGCCGCAGAATCATGTCATGTGCACCCG
>CALRKX020000291.1:0-4137 GCA_943368305.1 Erythrobacter sanguineus | reverse complement strand
CCACGAAGCCGTGGCTCAACTTGTTCTTGCGCGCCGAATACAGCGCGAAGGCCGCCGCCGCCGCCGCCGCCACGCCCAGCGTCATGCTGACCGGCGCACCAAGCACCCCTTCGGTGCCGCCGAACATCAGCAGGTTCGGGTCAGTCAGCGAAACAGATTGCCCGTTCGTCGTGTACCAGTTGATGTTGCGCCAGACGAAAAGGCCGCCCAGCGTCACGATGAATGACGGGATGGTCTGATAGCCGACCAGCCAGCCGGTCAGCGCCCCCATTCCGGTGCCGACGGCAAAGCCGACCAGGATCGTCACCACAAGGATGACGGGGCTGCCGTATTCAAGCCCCAGCATTGTCGGCAGCCAGTAAGCCTGGCTCATCGCCATGACGGCGGAACACATGGCAAGCATCGAGCCGACCGACAGGTCGATGTGGCGGGCCACGATAACAAACACCATCCCACAGGCCATGATCGCGACAGGAACGGCCTGAACCGAAATGTTGAAGACGTTGCGCGGACTGACGAATGTGCCGCCCGTCCAGATGGTAAATACGATGGCAATCGCGGCAAAGGCGACCAGCATCCCCAAGAGCCGAACATCCAGTTCCAGCGTCTCGATTATACTGCGCTTTGGCGCGGGCGCAGCAACGGCCTGCCCAGTGTCTGTCATGTCTTTTTCCCCTCCCCTCGGGTCAGCGCATGGGCTTGCCCGTCCATTTTGCGTGGCGTCCCGGACTGTCCGGGACGCCACAGCTCTCAGGCTTGTCTTCTTACTTGCAGACGTCCACGCCAGAGACGCCAGCGCACAGCGTTTCCTTGGTGATCCAGCCCGCGTCGAGGACGAGGTTCAGATTCTCCTTGGTGATCGGAACCGGCTTGAGCAGGACCGAGTTCAGTTCCTTGCCGCCGGGCGACTTGAAGACGGCCGAACCTTCGACCTTGTCCATCGCGGTGCCCGAGGCCAGCGCCACGGCAATCTCGCCAGCGGCCTTGCCCAGCGCGCGGCTGTCTTTCCACACCGAAACCGTCTGCGTGCCAAGGGCAACACGGTTCAGCGCGGCCATGTCGCCATCCTGCCCCGAAACCGGGATACCGGCCATGCCCTGCGCGGTCAAAGCCGCAACCACGCCACCGGCCGTTCCGTCATTCGAGGCGACCACGGCATCAACGCCGTTGTTCGTCTCCGTCAGGATCTGCTCCATGTTCTTCTGGGCGTTCGCGGGCTGCCAGTCTTCGGTATAGGCTTCGCCGACGATAGAGATGTCACCGGAATCGATCGCGGCTTGCAGAACCTCTTGCTGACCGCCGCGCAGGAAATCGGCGTTCGGATCGACGGGCGAACCCTTGATCATGACATAGCGGCCCTTCGGCATCGCCTTGAGCACTTCGCGCGCCTGCATGCGGCCGACTTCGACGTTGTCGAAGGTCAGGTAAAAGGCGCGCGGATCTTCGATCATGCGGTCATAGCCGACCACCGGAATACCGGCGTCCTGGGCTGCATCCAGAGCTGGCCCGATAGAGGCCGAATCCTGCGCCAGAACGATCAGCGCCGAGCAGCCCTGCGTGATCATGCCCTCAATGTCGGCAAGCTGCTTGGTGGCCGAGGTCTGCGCGTCAGCCGAAATATATTCCGCCCCCGCCGCATCCAAAGCACCCTTGATCGCGGCCTCATCGGTCTTCCAGCGCTCTTCGCGAAAGTTCGACCAGCTTACGCAGACTTTCATGTCCGCCGCCGACGCAGCAGAGGTAAGGCTCGCGACCGCGACGGACGCAAGCAACAGGGTCTTTTTCATTCGTATTCCTCCCATGGAATCACCGGCTCCTCTTGCCGGCCGGCGACTGTCGCCTTTGGACATGAAATGCGGATTCAAAACATTTGTCAAATTTTGTTTTTAGCAATTTTCTTTGCATAAAATATCTGCGCATTGCAGCGGAGCAACGCGCCGCCGCCCCGGCAAACACCTGCCGGGCCAGGTTTACGCCTGTCAGGTGGTGGCTAGGCCGATGTGGGCAGCAGCGCCGACAGGTATTCAAGGCTGGCGCGCAGGCGCGACGACAATTCCGGGTCTTGTTGGACGGCGGGGCTGAACGGCTCCATCGACACAAAGCCCGAATATCCGGCCGCAATCAGGCGGCGCAGTTGGCCGATGTTGTCAACACGGTCATCAATGAAGATCAGGCCCCGGTCCGGCTCTGTCAGGTCCGCAGGCAACAGGTCGGGGCGCGAGATGCCCGACATATGCGCCAGTCCGATCCTTTCGGGAAACAGCACCGTGTCGCCGCACCGGAAGAATTGAAACGTATCAAAACACAGCGCATAGGCATCCCAGCCATCGGCATCCGACACCGCCGCAACGGCCATATCCTGCCGCTTCATGGTCGAACCCTTCATCCCAAGCGGTTCGACATAGCCCGTAACCCCGTGATCCTTCAGGATCGGGCGCAGATTTTTTAGCCCGTCGCGCAGGTTACGCTCGGCTTCGGCCTCTGACCAACCGTGATCCTCGTTATGCACGGGGCACAGAACAACCCCCGGCGCGCCCAGATCAGCGGCATAAGAAATGATCGCCTCTGCCTCTTTGGCGCGCTCTGATGTCCATTCGTTGAACCGTTGCAGCGCATTCACCGATGCGACGACCAAGCCCGCCGCCTCCAGCCGCGCCTTCACCTCGCGCGCGGGCGTGCCATCGGCAAACTCACGCCCTTCGATGTCGTTTCGAATTTCGACGGCCTTCACCCCGGATGCCACCGCCAGCGCGATGAAATCGGCCAGAGGAAGCTGCGGCGCACAGGTTCTGTTCAGGGCAAAGCGGATCGACATGTTGGTTTCCTTGAGAGATTGCCCGTTTCAGGCATAAAGATCGGGGCGTGCGCCAAGGGAAAGGCTGACCTTTGCCGCACCCTGCAACGCGGTAACAATCTGTTCCGCAACAGCCGTTGCAACATAGCCATCCCAGGCAGAGGCCCCTATCGGCGTTCCGGTTTTCACCGCCCGCACCCAGGCGCCCATCTGCACGCGATAGGCATCCTGAAAACGCGGCACCCAGTTTTCGGGATAGGCATGGCCATGATGCAGCCCGCTGTTCGTCAGCGTCACAGAAGGCGGTGCCATCTGCACCGTTCCCGCCCGCCCGACAAGCTGGGCATGAACATGATAGCCGTAGCGGGCATTCATGAAGACCTCGGTCGAGATCACATGCCCCTTGTCCGTCTCCATCGTGATCAACAGCGGGTCGCCCCCCGGCGTGCCATGCACGATGGCCGACACCGGTTCGGACCCGAGCAACCAGCGGCTGATATCGATTTCGTGGACGAAAGAGTTCGTCACGGCCATCGGTCCGGTAAACCATTCGGGGGCGGCAGCATTGCGATGCACATTATGCAGCACAACGGCAGTCCCGATTTCACCGCCATTCGCCGCGCGCTTCATCTCGACATAGGCCGGATCAAAGCGCCGCATGTAGCCGATCTGCAAGACCCTGCGCCCCAGCGCGACCTCGGCCTCCACGATGCGCAAGGCTTCGGTGGCGGTCGCGGCAAGGGGTTTTTCGCACAACGCGGGTTTGCGCTGCGCAATACAGGCCAGCGCCAGCCCGGCATGGGTGGCGTCGGGCGAGGCGATGACCACCGCCTCCACCGTCTCCGAAGCGATCAGCGCCATCGGATCGGAAAAGACCGCCGCATCCTGCGCAAGATGCCCGACCCTTTCGGCATTGGCATCGCAGATCGCCGTGACCTGCACGCCCGCCGTTTCCTCGCGCAGCAGGCGCAGATGTTCGGCCCCCATCACGCCCAGACCGATGACCCCGACCGAAAGCGTCATTTGACGTCGATCCACCGCTGTTCGCGAGAGGAGGCCTGAATCGTCTCGACCAGGGTCTGGATGCGCAACCCCTTGCGAAAGTTGAACGGTTCCGGCGCCTTGCCGGCGATGGCGGCCACATAGCCTGCCACCTCGATCGCCTTCAGGTCGTTAAAGCCAAGCTGGTGCCCCGGCGCGACGCAGAACAGCCCATAGGGCGCATGGTCGGGGCTGGCTTCGATCCGGCGAAAGCCCTGACGTCCCTTGGCATCGCCGGTGCTGAAGAAATGCAGCACGTTGAAATGCTCCTGGCTGAAGGCCAGCGCGCCCTTGGTGCCGTA
>CALRKX020000290.1:0-4140 GCA_943368305.1 Erythrobacter sanguineus | reverse complement strand
TGAAACTCGACGCGCTGCGCGAGGTGGCCGAGGCTTCGGGCTTTACGCTGGCCAAGGGGCAGGTGCTGAAAACCGCGCACCTCAACCGCCTGCTGGCGCAGGCCGAGGGTAGCGAGTTTGATGAGCTGATCAACATCACCACCCTGCGGTCGATGACGCAGGCCTACTACAACCCGGAAAACTTTGGTCATTTCGGCCTGGCGCTGAAGAACTATGCCCATTTCACCAGCCCGATCCGCCGCTATTCCGACCTGATCGTGCACCGCGCCCTGATCCGGGGCCACAAATGGGGTGACGATGGGCTGTCCGCCTGGGATATCGAAAACCTTGATGAAACCGCCAAGCTGATTTCCGACGCCGAGCGCCGCAGCATGGCGGCAGAGCGTGACACGACCGACCGCTATCTGGCCGCCTTCCTGTCCGACCGTGTGGGGGCCGAATTCTCGGGCCGCATCAGCGGCGTGCAGCGCTTTGGCCTGTTCGTGAAGCTGGACGAAACCGGGGCCGATGGTCTGATTCCAATCCGCGAGATCGGGCGAGAGTTTTTCCATTATGATGACACCAGCCAAACGCTGACCGGCGCCGATACCGGCACCACCTTTACCAATGGCATGCGCGTGACGGTGCGTCTGACCGAGGCGACGCCGGTCACCGGCGGGCTGATCCTGCAACTGCTGACGGTCGAAGACCGGGCGCTGCCGGTTGGCAAACCCGGGCGGGGCGGGCGGTATCAACCACGCAAACCCGGTCCGGCGGCGGCCAAGGCCTCCAAGCTGCGCCAGAAAGTCATCCGCAAAAGGCGTTAGCGATGCGCGGCCTTCTTCTTGCATGTCTGCTGGCGATGCCGGGCTTTGCCTTGGCGGAAGAACCTGTCCAAAGGATCGAGGTCGTGATCGACGGAACTGAAAGTGGTTTGCAAGGTTGGATCACCGAATTCCGCCCCCGTGCACTGGCGGCGGGGGTTTCCACCGCGACGTTTGATGCCGCCATGGCCACCGTGCATTTCCTGCCCGATGTTGTCGCCAAGGATCAACGGCAGGATGAATTCACCAAGACGATCTGGGACTATCTGGACAAAGCCGTGTCCGATGACCGCATCGCGCTGGGGAAAAAGGCGCTGAGGGAACAGGCGGCAACGCTGGACCGGATCGAGGCGGCCTATGGCGTGGACCGGCAGGTCGTGGTCGCAATCTGGGGGCTGGAAAGCAGTTATGGCGCGGTCAAGGGCGATATTCCCACCCTCTCAGCCCTGGCAACCCTGGCCTATGACGGACGTCGCGCAGCGTTTTTTGAAGGCGAGCTGATCGAGGCGCTGAAAGTCGTCCAGACCGGCGACATCGCGCCCGATCAGATGAACGGCAGTTGGGCGGGGGCGATGGGCCATACCCAATTCATGCCCTCCAGTTTTCAGCGGCTTGCGGTGGATTTCGATGGCGACGGCCATCGCAACATCTGGGGCAAAAGCCCGGCCGATGCGCTGGCGTCAACCGCCGCCTATCTGGCGGCCTCGGGCTGGAAAAAGGGCGCGCCCTGGGCGGTCGAGGTGAGGCTGCCGCAGGGCTTTGACTGGATGCAGGTTGGCAGCCGCACCCAGCGACCCATGGCGCAATGGGCCACTTTGGGGCTGGCCACCGCCAGTGGGCAGGCGCTGCCCGATGGCTGGGCCGCCCTGATCGCCCCCGCAGGCGCACGCGGCCCCGTCTTTCTGGTTTTTGATAATTTCTCGGCGATCGAAACCTATAACATGGCCGATGCCTATGTGTTCGCCGTGGGCCATCTGGCCGACCGCTTGCGCGACGGCAAGCCGTTCCTTGGCACCTGGCCCCGCGATCTGCGTGCCCTGTCATATTTTGAGCGGCGCGAGATTCAGCAGCGGCTAACCGACCTTGGCCATGATACTGGCGGCATCGATGCCAAGATGGGGCCACGCACCATTGCCGCAATCCGCGCCTTTCAGGCCGCACGCCACGAATTGCCCGACGGCTACCCCTGCCTGCCTGTGCTTGAGGCGCTGCGTCAGGCCGCCGCCGCGCGCTGACGCACCTTACCTGTGCGCTGGCGCACCTATCGGTTGAAATCCTCGTGAACAGTCAGATTCGGACGGATAAACTTCGCAAGACCTGCGTCAATCTGGCCTAGCGTCTTGAAACAGGTTCCATACAGGAGGTCGATTTGACCAAACTCCATACTCTTCTGATCGCCGGTTTTGCTCTTGCCGGAAGCATTGCCTATGCCGAAGTCGAAGCAACCGACCCGGATGTCATCGCCCGCCAGAGCCTGATGAAAGAGATGGGTGGCGCAGCCAAGGCCATGGGCGACATGGCCAGCGGCAAGACCGCTTTCGATGCCGCCGCCGCCGCGACCGCCAAAGCTACCTTGGTCGATCATGCCGGACAGATCGCCGCCAAATTCGAAAAGAACCCCACCGATCCCGGCTCCGAAGCAAAACCCGAGGTCTGGTCGAACTGGGATGATTTCATGAAGGATGCCAAGGGCCTTGAAACCGCGGCAACCGCGCTGGATACCACCTCTGCCGAAACGCTGGGGGCTGGCATGGCGGCTGTCGGTGGCGCCTGCAAGGCATGCCACACCGACTACCGCATGTGATGCTGCGGACGACAGGGCTGCCACGGGCTGCCCTGCATCAAAACAGGATCAGCCGCACACCACGCGGCTGATCACGCCCAGCTCATCAACATGAATGTTCAGCCGCTCGGCGCTGTAATCCTGCGTCACCATCATGCCGGGCTTGATCACCCGCACTGTCTGCGCAAAGCGCATGACATGCAGTGCCGTTTCAGACTGGCCCACCAATCCTTGCAAGGCCGCCGCCCCGCAACTGCCCTGCAGCGGCGCGGGCGATGTTTCGGCGACACAGGCCGCCAGCACCGGCAGCAACAGCAAAAGGGCAAAACTGCGCATTTCAGGTCGTTTCCCGCGTTGATCTTTTGCCCAGTTTCGCACAGCCTCGCGCGCGAAATACAGGGAGGAATTCCATATGCGTACCCGTGCCGCCGTCGCCCTTGCCCCCGGCAAGCCACTGGAAATCATGGAAGTGAACCTGGCAGACCCCAAAGAGGGCGAGGTTCTGGTGGAGATCAAGGCCACTGGCATCTGCCATACCGATGAATTCACCCTGTCGGGCGCCGATCCCGAAGGGCTGTTTCCGGCCATCCTGGGCCACGAAGGGGCAGGCGTTGTCATCGCGGTCGGGCCAGGGGTGAAAACGCTGAAACCGGGCGATCACGTCATCCCGCTGTACACGCCAGAATGCCGCGAATGCCCCTCTTGCCTGTCGCGCAAGACCAACCTTTGCACCGCGATCCGCGCGACGCAAGGGCAGGGCCTGATGCCCGATGGCACCACCCGGTTCTCGATGCTGGATGGCACGCCGATCCATCACTACATGGGGTGTTCCACCTTTGCGAACCACACGGTTGTGCCGGAAATCGCACTGGCCAAGGTGCGCGAAGACGCGCCCTTCGACAAGATCTGCTATATCGGCTGCGGCGTGACCACCGGCATAGGTGCCGTGCTGAACACCGCCAAGGTCGAGATTGGCGCCAAGGCCGTGGTCTTCGGTCTGGGCGGCATTGGCCTGAACGTGATTCAGGGCCTGAAAATGGCCGGGGCCGACATGATCATCGGCGTCGATCTGAATGACGACAAAGAGGAATGGGGCCGCAAATTCGGCATGACCCATTTCGTGAACCCGAAAAAGCTGGCCGAGGGCACCTCTGTGGTGCAGGCCATCGTCGATCTGACCAAGACGCCCTTCGACAAGATCGGCGGGGCGGATTACTCGTTCGATTGCACCGGGAATGTGAAGGTCATGCGCGATGCGCTGGAATGCACCCATCGCGGCTGGGGCCAATCGATCATCATCGGCGTGGCCCCAGCGGGGGCGGTGATTGAAACCCGGCCCTTCCAGTTGGTGACCGGGCGGGTCTGGAAAGGCACCGCCTTTGGCGGCGCACGCGGGCGCACCGATGTGCCGCAGATCGTCGATTGGTACATGGACGGCAAGATCGAGATCGACAGCATGATCACCCATGTTTTGCCGCTGGAGCGGATCAACGAGGGGTTCGACCTAATGCATGCGGGCAAAAGTATCCGGGCCGTGGTTGTGTATTGAAACCG
>CALRKX020000289.1:0-4153 GCA_943368305.1 Erythrobacter sanguineus | reverse complement strand
AGCCCTGTTCCTTTTGCGGCCAAAGCCCGTGCAGAACCCAAGTCAGACCGCGCCCGGCATCGCATTGCGGATCGTGCCGCGCATCGCCCGTCAGGGCGCACCAGTTTGACGACCAGGACAGCGACATCACATAATAGTCGAAATCGCCTGCCCGTTCGCCCTCGGCCCGCAGCGGGGTGGCGAAGCAAAAGGCTGCGAGGGCCAGGGCCAGCTTGTGCATTTCCACTTTCCCTTTGCTGCATTTCGCGCTATGGGCACGGCTGAACTCCCTGAAAACGTGGAATTCGCGGGCCTGAAAACCTGCAGCCGTTTTCCCGGCCCGGGAGAGATTTGTAAAGGCCCGCCCGCGTGGCGGGGCAAAGCTGTAAGGAGCGAGAGATGAACAAGCCTCTCATGGCCCGCGCGACCGCCGTCTGGCTGGTGGACAACACGACGCTGACCTTTCGTCAGGTTGCCGAATTCTGCGGCATGCACGAGCTGGAAGTGCAGGGCATCGCCGATGGCGATGTGGCAGGCGGGGTGAAGGGGTTTGACCCCATCGCCAACAACCAGCTTGACCAGATCGAGATTGACCGGGGCGAGAAAGATCCGCTCTACAAGCTGAAGCTGAAGTATAACGCCGCTGCCGTGGGCGAGGAAAAGCGCCGTGGCCCACGTTATACCCCGCTGTCCAAGCGTCAGGACCGCCCGGCGGCGATTCTGTGGCTGGTAAAGTTCCACCCGGAATTGAGCGATGGGGCGATCGGCAAGCTGGTGGGGACCACCAAGCCGACCATTCTGGCGATCCGCGAGCGGACCCATTGGAACATCAACAACATCCAGCCGATCGACCCGGTTGCGCTGGGCCTGTGCAAGCAGTCGGAACTGGACACCGCGGTTCAGGCCGCGGCCCGCAAGAAAGCGGCCGATGGCGTGGTGATGACTGATGACGAGCGGCGCAAGCTGGTTTCTACCGAGCAGTCGCTGGGCATGGCGCCCGACGCGCGGGTGCCGAACGGGCTGGAAGTCTTTGGCGACGACGAAGAAGACAAGCGTGGTCCTTCGGACTTTTCGAATGCCGAAAGTTTCTTCAACCTGCCGCAAGGCGGGCATGATGATGACGAGGATGACCACCGCTAAGGCGGGTCGCCGGAACTGCCAAAAGGGCGCGGGTTTTCCGCGCCCTTTTTGTTTGCCAGGGCAGGTTGCCCCCCATCCCTCCTCACAAGGGGGGAGGGGGCCGCGTTGAGCGGCCTGACCGGACGGACGATCCGGGGGGGGCGCCTAGCGGGCCAGCAGAACAGGCACCTGCGCCTGTTCCAGCATGGCGCGGGTGGCGCCGCCCAGAATCGCCTCGCGGAAGCGCGAATGGCCATAGGCACCCATCACCAGAAGGTCAGCGTCGATGTCGGCGACATGGCGGGCAATCACCTCGGACACTTTTGGCATCGATTTGGCCAGCACGCTGACCTCGGCCCTGGCACCATGGCGCACCAGCATCTGGCACAGATGACCGCCGGGGTCCGAGCGTTCGGGGCCGTGCTGGGGCGGATCGACCACGGTGATATCGACCTTGTCGGCCGATTTCAGGAAGGGCAGGGCAGCACGGGCCGCAGCCATCGCCTCGGCTCCCTGGTTCCAGGCCAGCACGATGCGGCGCGGCACCGGATTTTCAGGCAGGCCCTGACTGGGCAGCACGATCACCGGAACGCGGCCTTCGAACAGGGCCGCTTCGACCACGGCTTCGCTGTCGGCCCCCTTGCCTGCGCCATAGGGCCGCGCCAGCACGACCAGATCGGCAAAGCGAGCGCGCTGCGCCACCAGATCGGTCAGCGCGCCGATCTGCGTGACGGCCGCCTCGACGCTGTAGCGCAGGTCTTCGGGTTCGGCCTTCAGTGCCTCGGTCACGGCGGCTTCGATGGTGCGGGCATCCTCCTCGGCGCGTTCGATGGCGATCTGCATCAGTTCGGCACCGGAGCCGATATAGGTATAGCCAAGCTGGGTGCGGTCGATGCCCAGAACCAGAATGTCCAGATGGGCATCCTGAGAGCGGGCAAGACGAGAGGCCGCGGCGATGGTACCGGGCACGTCGGCCACGAAATTCAGGACGGTGAGCAGTGATTTGTAGGCCATGAGGAAGGTCTCCCTTAAGGCTGAATACCTGATCGAAGTTTCGCCCGTGGTACGAATTGGCGCATTGACCTCGATCAAGTCGAGATCACTATTGCGTTGACATGGATCAAGGCCCGGGTCGCACACATTTGCGACAAGCGGCCTGTCAAGTTCCCGGCAGGCGCGCGGTCGATTCCCGCGCGCCAGACCGGGGCACACAGACGAAGGGACGCAAAATGTGGGATTACATAAAACTGATCGTGCTGGGCGCGGTGGCGGTTCTTGCCGCTATCGCGGCCAATTACGCGCATGATCTGCCTTATATGGTGAATGCCATCGTCGTCATGCTTGCCGCCGCCATCACGTTTGTCTGGCAGTTGCGGCATGTGGGCGAGCCGGCTGTTCACCCTCAGAACGAATATCTTGACAGCGTGATCCGCGCCGGAGTGATCGCGACGACCTTCTGGGGGATCGTCGGGTTTCTGGTCGGGGTTGTCATCGCCTCGCAGCTGGCCTTTCCGGCGCTGAACATTCCGGGGGTCGAGGGTATCCTCAACTTTGGCCGCCTGCGCCCGCTGCACACATCGGCGGTGATCTTTGCCTTTGGTGGCAACGCGCTGATCATGTCGGCGTTTTATGTGGTTCAGCGCACCTCGGCGGCACGGCTGTGGGGCGGAAACCTGGCGTGGTTCGTGTTCTGGGGCTGGCAGTTGATGATCGTTCTGGCCGCCACCAGCTATGTGCTGGGCGGGACCCAGGGCAAGGAATATGCCGAGACGGTCTGGTACATCGACTGGTGGATCGTGGTTGTCTGGCTTGCATTCCTGCTGGTGTTCATCGGCACCCTGTGGAAACGCAAGGAACCCCACATCTACGTTGCCAACTGGTTCTACCTGTCGTTCATCATCACCATTGCCATGCTGCATGTGGTGAACAACCTGGCGATCCCGGTCTCGATCTTTTCGTCGACCTCGGTTCAGGTCACGGGCGGCGTGCAGGATGCCATGACGCAATGGTGGTATGGCCACAATGCGGTGGGCTTCTTCCTGACCGCGGGCTTCCTGGGGATGATGTATTACTTCGTGCCGAAACAGGCCGAACGTCCCGTCTTCAGCTACAAGCTGTCGATCATCCACTTCTGGGCGCTGATCTTCCTCTATATCTGGGCCGGTCCGCACCACCTGCATTACACCGCGCTGCCTGACTGGGCCTCGACCCTTGGCATGGTGTTCTCGGTCATGCTGTGGATGCCGTCCTGGGGTGGCATGATCAACGGCCTGATGACGCTTTCGGGTGCCTGGGACAAGCTGCGCACCGACCCGATCATCCGCATGATGGTTGTCTCGATCGGGTTTTACGGCATGTCGACCTTCGAAGGTCCGATGATGTCGATCAAGGCCGTCAACTCGCTGTCGCATTACACCGACTGGACCATTGGTCACGTCCATTCCGGCGCGCTTGGCTGGAACGGCATGATCACCTTCGGTGCGCTGTATTTCCTGACGCCGCGCCTGTGGAACCGCGAGGGCCTGTATTCGCTGAAGCTGGTGTCCTGGCACTTCTGGCTCGCCACCATCGGGATCGTGCTTTACGCCGCCTCGATGTGGGTGTCGGGCATCATGGAGGGCCTGATGTGGCGCGAAGTGGATGCGAACGGCTTCCTGGTGAACGCCTTTGCCGACACGGTGGCCGCGAAATACCCGATGTATGTGGTGCGGGCTGTGGGCGGGCTGATGTTCCTCGCCGGTGGTCTGATCATGGCCTACAACCTTTACATGACCGTCAAGGCCCAGCCGGTGAAAGCCGTGGTGAACGCCAACAACTTCGTTCCGGCGGAGTGAGGGGGAAAAGATGTCCATTCTAGACAAACATAAAAAGATCGAAACCCACGCCACGCTGCTTCTGGTCCTGTCCTTTCTGGTCGTGGCCATTGGCGGTCTGGTAGAGATCGTGCCCCTGTTCTACATCCAGAACACCATTGAGAAGGTGACAGGGGTTCGCCCCTACACCCCCCTCGAACTGGCGGGCCGCGAGATCTATGTCCGCGAGGGCTGCTATGTCT
>CALRKX020000288.1:0-4164 GCA_943368305.1 Erythrobacter sanguineus | reverse complement strand
CCCGATCTTCCGCCACAATGGCCGCGCCGCCGAAATGGTGACGGCAGAGTTGGCGGGCGACTACGAGGCACCACTTTACGGTATGCTGGCGGTAGACAAGGCGCTGGCGGGCCAGCCCGACGCGCCGCAGATCGCGCTGCACGGCCAGCCCGACGACGAAACCCGCACCACGCTGCTTTGGGACGGCGAATGGGAGGTGACCTGGGTTACCTTCCGCGACATGGGGGCGGCCTTTGGCGTGGCGCTCTTGGGCATCTACATCCTTGTGGTCGCGCAATTCGGCTCGTTCCGGCTGCCGCTGGTCATCCTGACGCCCGTGCCCCTGACCTTCCTGGGCATCATGCTGGGTCATTGGCTGTTCGGCGCGCCATTCTCGGCGACCTCGATGATCGGGTTCATCGCGCTGGCGGGGATCATCGTGCGCAACTCGATCCTGCTGGTCGATTTCATTCGCAGTGAGGGCGCGGTGACGGTCGAAAGCCTGATCCACGCCGGAACCATCCGCTTCAAACCGATCTTCCTGACCGCCGTCGCCGCCATGATCGGCGCGGTGGTGATCCTGGCTGACCCGATCTTTCAGGGTCTCGCCATCTCGCTTCTGTTCGGCCTTCTCACCTCGACCGCGCTGACGGTGGTGGTGATCCCCGCAATCTACCGGGTGTTCCGCACCTGACCCACCCCACAAAAAGGAGACTTCTCATGACCCTAGATCGCTCGGTGTTGATGTTTGCCGGCATCATGGTGCTTTTGTCCGTCGTGCTGACGGCCTATGTTTCGGGCTACTTCGTCTGGTTCACGGTGTTCATCGGGGCAAACCTGATCCAGTCGTCGCTCACGGGGTTCTGCCCGGCGGCCATGCTGTTCAAGGCGCTGGGGGTGAAAGAGGGTTGCGCGTTCCGATGACGGAAATGATCATGTCTGACGGCTTTGATCCGCAGGGCGACAACGGCGCCTCGGCAGAGCGCGCCGTGGCCTTTCTGAAAACGCTGTCCCATGCGGGCCGTCTTCAGATTCTGTGCCACCTGATCGAGCGCGACATGAACGTGACCGAGCTGTGCACGGCCTTGAACGAAAGTCAGGCGACGATCTCGCAGCAACTCATGCGCCTGCGGGCCGAGGGGTTTGTGCAGACCGAACGGCAGGGCAAGAATGTCATCTACCGGCTGGTCCAGTCCGAGGTGACGCCGGTGATCGAGGCGCTGCGCGAGGCCTTCTGCAAAAAGCCCTGATCGCCGCCCTTTTCACATTGGCCCAAATATCCCACGGGGGTGCGGGGGTGTGAAACCCCCGCGTCCGGCATCAGCCGCCGGGCGCGCCGGTCAGACCGAAATGCGAAAACCGATAGGGCGAAACGCCGTATTTCTTGCGGAATGATTTCGAGAAATGCGAGGTCGAGGCATAGCCGCAGGCCACCGCCACCTCTGTCACCTTCAGGTCGGTTTCCGCCAGCAACGCCCGCCCCCGCGCCAGCCGCAGGTCGTTCATATAGCGCACCGGCGTGGTGGCCAGATAGCGGTGAAACAGCCGCTCGATCTGGCGGCGCGACAGGTCAAGATGGGCGGCGCAGGCGTCTAGGTCGAACTCTTCCTCGATTCGCGCCTCCAGAAATTCGGCGGCCTGCAACAGCTTGTCGTGGCGGGTGCCAAGGCGGGCGGCCAGGCTGGTGGTCTGCTGGTCGGTATCGTCGCGCCGCTGGGTCAGAAGGCACATGTTCATGACCTCCTGGCTGACCTTGGCACCAAAGCGGTCATGGATGATCTTCAGCATCAGGTCGGCGGCGGCCACGCCGCCCGCGCAGGTCATCACCCGGTCTTCGATGGTGAACACCTGCCGCGCCGGGGGCAGGTCGGGGTAACTTTCGGTAAAGCCCTCGATGTTTTCCCAATGCAGGGTGAACCGGCGGCCTTTCAGGATGCCCGCCTTGGCCAAGGTATAGGCCCCGGTACACAGCCCGCCGACGATGCGCCCGCGCCGCCACAGCCCGCGCAGCCAGTCTGCCAATGCGGGGCTGCCCCTGGTTTCCGGCTCTACCCCCGAGCAGACAAAGATCAGCCCGTCCGGCTGCGTGCCGACCCAGCTTCCATCTGCCACGACCTGCAACCCGTTCGAACAGGCCATCGGCTTGCCGTCTTCGGTCAGCACCTGCCACTGAAACAGTTCCTGCCCTGTCAACTGGTTCGCCATGCGCAGGGGTTCTATGGCCGACGAGAACGCCAGCATGGTAAAGCCCGGCAGCAGCACGAAGGTGACGGCCACTTTTTCCGCACCCGGAGGCAGGACCACATGGGCCACCCCCTTCGAGACATATTTGCGGATCGCTTCAGCCACGGGCGCCTCCTGCAACCAGCATAGCCGAAGATGCAGCTGGGCGCATCAGGTCCGCACGCCGGCGAAACGGGTCTGCCAGTCGGCGCGTTCCTCATCCGTGATCTTGCGGAACAGGTTTTCCGGCACGGCAAAGGCATGGCCTGCGGGCAGAAGAGCCAGGGCGCTGGCGGCCTCTTTTGGCCAGGACCAGTCGGTGCAATTCATCGCCGCCATCATCGTGGCCGAAGCGTCGGGGATGAAGGGCGACGAGATCACCGCATAAAGCCGGATCAGGTTCAGTGCCAGCCGCACAATCGCCTCTGCCCGTGCCGGATCGGTCTTGACGGCAGTCCATGGGGCCGAAGATTGCAGATATTCGTTGCCAATCACCCAGATGCCGCGCAGTTCGGCGGCGGCTTTGCGGATTTCCATCGCCTGCATATGGCCTTCGTACTCGCGCAGGCGGCTTTGCAGATCGGCAATCAGCGCCAGTTCCACCGGGCCATATTCGCCGCCCGCCGGGATTGTCTCGCCCAGCTTGGATTTGGCGAATTTGGTGACGCGGGACACAAGGTTGCCCAGCACATCCGCCAGATCCTTGTTCACCGAGGCCTGGAAATTTTCCCAGGTGAACTCGCTGTCGCTGGATTCCGGCGCATGTGACAACAGCCACCAGCGCCAGTAGTCCGCAGGCAGGATCGACAGCGCCTGATCCATGAACACACCGCGCCCGCGCGAGGTGCTGAACTGGCCACCGTCATAGTTCAGATAGTTGAACGATTTCAGGTAATCGACCAGTTTCCACGGCTCGCCCGAGCCCAGAATCGTGGCGGGGAAGGACAGGGTGTGGAAGGGCACGTTGTCCTTGCCCATGAACTGGTAATAGGTCACGTCGGCCGCCCCCTTGTCGGTGCGCCACCAGCGTTCCCAATCGGCATCGGCCTTGCCATTGGCATCGGCCCATTCGGCGGTGCCCGCGATGTATTCGATGGGGGCATCGAACCAGACGTAGAAAACCTTGCCCTCCATCCCCGGCCAGGGCTGGTCGCCCTTCATCACCGGGATGCCCCAGTAAAGATCGCGGGTAATGCCACGGTCCTGCAGGCCATCCCCATCGTTCAGCCATTTCTTGGCGATCGAAGTGGTCAGGATCGGCCAGTCGGTCTTGCTGTCGATCCACGCCTCCAGCTTGTCCTTCAGGGCGCGCTGCATCAGGTAAAGGTGCTTGGTTTCGCGCACCTCCAGATTCGTGCTGCCCGAGATGGTGGAGTGGGGGTTGATCAGGTCGGTCGGATCAAGCTGCTTGGTGCAGTTGTCGCATTGGTCGCCGCGCGCCGAATCATAGCCGCAGTTGGGGCAGGTGCCCTCGATATAGCGGTCGGGCAAAAAGCGGTTGTCGTCGATGGAAAAGATCATCTTTTCCGACACTTCGCGGATCAGGCCGTTGTCGGCCAGCTTGCCGGCGAAATGTTGGGTCAGCACATGGTTGCGCTGGCTGGAGGATCGGCCGAAATGGTCGAACGACAGGCGGAAACCTTCGGCCAGCTTCTTTTGCACCTCGTGCATTTCGGCGCAGTATTCCTCGACCGGCTGGCCTGCCTTGGCAGCGGCCAGTTCGGCGGGGGTGCCGTGTTCGTCGGTGGCGCAGATGAACATCACCTCATGCCCCATTGCACGGTTGAACCGGGCGAACAGGTCGGCGGGCAGTTGCGAACCCACAAGGTTCCCAAGATGCTTGATGCCGTTGATGTAGGGAATGGCGGAGGTGATCAGAATCCGTGCCATGACGCGCCCTTGTCGTTAGGTCGGGCGCTGTTTAGCGCCCGACGCGGCAAAGGGCCAGAGGTTTGACCTATT
>CALRKX020000287.1:0-4180 GCA_943368305.1 Erythrobacter sanguineus | reverse complement strand
CTCCAGATGCGCGTCATTGGCAAGGCGCACTTCGGGGCGGATGCCCACGGCCATGCACACCAGATCAGCGTCGTAAACAGTGCCGTCGTCCAGCAGAACCGCCTCGACCCGCTCCTTGCCCAGAATGGCCTTGGTGGCCCCCTTGCAATGCACCCGGATACCCCGGCGTTCGAGGTCTTTTTGCAGCAGGTAGCCAGCCGAGGGGTCAAGCTGACGTTCCATAAGGTGGCCCATCAGGTGAATCACCGTCACCTCGGCCCCGCGCGCGGCCATGCCTGCGGCAGCCTCCAGCCCCAGCAGGCCGCCGCCGATCACCACGGCCTTGGAACCGGGTTTCGACGCGGCAATCATCGCGTTGGTATCTTCAAGGTCGCGGTAGGTGCAGACGCCGGGCAGATCCTTGCCCTGCACCGGAATGATGAAGGGCGCGGACCCGGTGGCGATGACCAGCGCGTCATAGGGCGCACCGCCCGCATTGGTGTGGACCGTGCGGTTCACCCGGTCGATCTTCACCACAGGCTCGCCAAAGCGGCAATCGATGCCGCGTTCGGCATACCAGGCGTCGTCATGGGTGACGATCTGCTCATAGCTCTTTTCGCCCGACAGCACCGGCGACAGCATCAGCCGGTTATAGTTGCCGCGCGGTTCACCGTTGAACAGGGTCACATCCCATTCCCCGCCGTCCAGCAGGTGTTCCAGCATCCGACCAGAGGCCATGCCGGCCCCGATCACCAACAGTTTCTTCTTGGCCATCACGCAGCCTCCTTCTTGGGCTTGGGACCGTGGGCATGGTCATGCAGGAAGTTCAGAATTTCGGCGCGGTAGTGCCAGTAATCCGGGTGATCCAGCATGGCGCGGCGCGAACGGGGGCGGGGCAGGTTGACTTCGGTGATCTGGCCGATGGTGGCGCGCGGGCCGTTTGACATCATCACCACGCGGTCGGCCAGAAGGATCGCTTCATCGACATCATGGGTGACGCAGACGGCAGTCACCTGGGTGCGGCTCCACACCTCCATCAGCACATCCTGCAATTCCCAGCGCGTCAGGCTGTCCAGCATGCCGAAGGGTTCATCCAGCAGCAGCAGTTTCGGCGAAAGGGCAAAGGCGCGGGCAATGCCCACCCGCTGACGCATGCCGTTCGACATGTCGGCGGCCAGACGGTGCATGGCGTCGCCCAGGCCCACACGCTCCAGATAGTATTCCACCACTTCTTGCCGTTCAGCCTGGGATGCGGTCGGGTAAACCCGGTCCACCCCGATCGCCACGTTTTCCCGCGCGGTCAGCCAGGGGAACAGGCTGGGCGACTGAAACACCACGGCGCGTTCCGGGTCGGCGCCTTCCACGGCGTAACCGTCCAGCTTGATGGCACCGCCGGAAATGCCGGTCAGACCCGCCGTCATGGAAAGCACGGTGGATTTTCCGCAACCGGAATGGCCGATGAGGGAGATGAACTCGCCCTTTTTCAGCTTGAGGTCAAAGTTTTCGACCACGGTCAACGGGCCTTTGGGCGTGTCATACACCTTGGACAGCTGCGAATATTGCAGATAGCGGTCATCCAGCGGGCTGGCCGCGGCCTTGGCATAAGCGCGGGGCAGGGCGTGGCGTGGCGTCAGCGCGGGCAGGTTGCGCGTGGACTCGACCTTGGCCGACATGCCCACCGCCATCAGTTCGGCCGTGATTGTGGCGCGCAGATGCTGGAAGGTGGCATCATTGTTCATCGCGCCCCGGTCGCGTGGGCGGGGCAGGGTGACCAAAAATTCGCGGCCAATCGTGCCATCGGGATTCAGGATCACGATGCGGTCGGCCAGAACGATGGCCTCATCGACATCATTGGTGATCAGGACGGCGGTCTTCTGGTCGCGCCGCCAGATGCCCTCGATCTCATCGGCCAGATCGGCGCGGGTCATCGCATCCAGCGCAGAAAGGGGTTCGTCCATCAGCAGAACCTGCGGCTCCATCGCCAGCGCACGGGCCACGGAAACCCGCTGACGCATCCCCCCCGACAGTTCGGCGGGGCGGCGGGTGGTGGCGTGCGACAGGCCCACCATCTCGACATATTTTGCGACCATGGCGGCGCGTTCCGCCTTGGGTTTCGCGCCATGGATCGCGTCAACCGCCAGCGCCACATTGCCACCCACTGTCAGCCAGGGCATCAGCGAATAGGATTGAAACACCAGCCCGCGTTCCGGCCCCGGCCCGGTGATCGCAGTGCCCTTGAAGGTCACGCTGCCGCGGTCTGGGGTTTGCAGGCCCGCCATCAGGTTGATCAGCGTCGATTTTCCGGTGCCCGAAAACCCGAGGATCGCCAGGAACTCTCCCTCTTCCACCGAAAGAGAAAGGTTTTTCAACACCTCGGACCGGGCGGACCCATCGCCAAAGCCCTTGAAGACGTTGTGAAACTCCAAGATTGCCATGGTTACCTCCGTCCCTGAAATGTCAGCAGGGTCTGAAGCGCCAGCATCACGCGGTCCAGCAGCAGGCCGATGATGCCGATGGTCAGAACCGCAACCATGATGCGGGCCAGGCTGTCGGACGATCCGTTCTGGAACTCATCCCAGACGAATTTGCCAAGGCCGGGGTTCTGCGCCAGCATTTCGGCGGCGATCAGCACCATCCAGCCCACGCCCAGCGACAGCCGCAGCCCGGTAAAGATGAGCGGCAGCGCCGAGGGCAGGACCAGTTTGGTGATCCGCGTCCACAAGCCCAGTTTCAGCACGCGGCCCACGTTCACCAGATCCTTGTCGATGGTGGCGACACCAAGCGCGGTGTTGATCAGCGTCGGCCACAGCGAACACAGCGTTACGGTCACGGCCGAGATGATGAAATTCTTGGGCAGCCC
Organism: Erythrobacter sanguineus; assembly: GCA_943368305.1. GTDB lineage: Bacteria > Pseudomonadota > Alphaproteobacteria > Rhodobacterales > Rhodobacteraceae > Fuscibacter. The sequence goes on along the minus strand of CALRKX020000287.1, from coordinate 1,341 downwards.
GCCTTCGCCCCCGGCATAAAGCGCCGAGACCACCATGGTGACGATGGGCAGCCAGGCAAGGGGAGAAACCGGTTTGAACAGTTGCACCAGGGGTGACAGGGCGGCATTCGCGGTGGGCGACAGGCCCGCCATGATGCCCAGCGGCACCGCGACCAGCGTGGCCAGCACAAAGCCCATGAACACCGTTTTCAACGAGGTCAGGATCTGGTCGGCAAAGGTCGGCTTGCCGGCATAGCTGCGGGCCTTGACCTCATCTGCCTTGCCTGCCGCGATCAGTTCGGCATTCTTGGTGGCCTGCTTTTCGTAAAAGGCGGCCTCTTTGGCATGTTCGGCCAGCGCGTCTTGACGCAAGACGCCGACCTGATCCCAGACTTGCGACGGACCGGGAATGGCCCCCAGCGAGGTTTCAACCTTGGGCGCGGCCCAGGCCCATAGCGCCACAAAGACGCCAATCGCCACCAAAGGCACCAGCAGCGTGCGCCAGATATCCTTGATCTGGGCGCGCGGATTCTCTCCGCTGATCAGCCGCAGCAGAGGTGCAAGCCAAGCAAGGCCCAGAAGTTTGGCCCAGGTGTCGATGCGCGCGATCACGGCCTGAATGCGGGCAGATTGTGCGGCGCGACTGGCTGTCCGGTCATCGGGGGTGGTGGCGGTGGGGTCTAGCGATGTCATGGCTGGGTCCGGGTATTGCAAGGGGCGGAGGCGGGGCGCCGCAACGGGTGCCCCGGCGGGGGTTCAGTTTACGACTTCGCCGTTTTCGATCTTTTCTTCGCCCTTCAGGCCAATGGCAAAGCTTGCCAGATAGTCGTTCGGCTTGGTGCCATCGAAGGACACGCCGTCGATGAAGGCGCTGGTGGCATCTCGGTAACCGTCGGCGTCAAAGTCGAAGTCTTCGGGCTTGGCGTTGCCGTCGGCGATCAGTGCCTCTGCCGCCTGTTTGAACAGGTCGGGGCGGTAGACCGACTTGGCCGTTTCGGCATACCAGGTGTCGGGCTTGGACTCGGTGATCTGGCCCCAGCGGCGCATCTGGGTCAGCGTCCAGACGGCATCCGAGTAATAGGGGAAGGCTGCGTTGCCACGGAAGAACACGTTGAAATCCGGTTCGGCCCGCTTGTCACCCTTTTCATATTCAAAGGTGCCGGTCATCGAATTGGCGATCACCGTCGGATCGGCGCCGACATATTCCTTGCGCGACAGGATTTCGACTGCTTCGGGGCGGTTGGCGTTGTTGTTCTCATCCAGCCACATCTGGGCACGGATGATGGCCTTGGTCAGCGCGATGACAGTGTTGGGGTTGGCATCGGCAAAGTCTTTGGTCAGGCCAAAGACCTTTTCGGGGTT
>CALRKX020000286.1:0-4196 GCA_943368305.1 Erythrobacter sanguineus | reverse complement strand
CCATTGCAAGACAAAGCTTTCACGGCTTTACCCCCGCCACGCTGACCACCCCCGGGTCGCTGCGCACCGAGTTGGCCGAAATCCACACGCGCGGCCATGCCTATGACCGCGAAGAGCATGAGCAGGGCATCATCTGCGTGGCCGCTCCGATCCTGGCCGCCCCCTCCCATCCCATCGCGGCGCTGTCGGTGACGGCAACCACTCGCGATGCCACGCTTTCGGCGCTGAAACTGCATCTGCCGCGGCTGAAACAGGCGGCGGCGGCGATCGCGGCAGAGGCGGCACTGTGGCGCTTTCCCGTTCAGGGCAGTTGACACCGCCCCCCGCCGCGCCGCAGACCGGAAAAGGGGGCGGAGGATGCTGTGACCATCGATCTTGTGATCTTCGATTGCGACGGAGTGCTGATTGACAGCGAGATCATCAGCGCCCGCATGCTGGTGGGCGCGTTGGCCGATCTGGGCCTGACCATCGACCTTGACTATGTGTCGCGCCATTTTCTGGGCCGCAGCTATCCGGTTGTGATGGACACGATCCGCCGCGAATTCGCGCTGGACCTGCCCCCTGATTTCGAAGCGACGTATCGCGAGAACCTGCTGGCCGCCTTTGCCCGCGAGTTGCGCGTCATGCCGGGCGTGGCCGGGGTGTTGACATCCCTGGCCGTGCCGTTTTGTGTCGCCACCTCGTCCAGCCCGCGACGCGTGGCGTTTTCGCTGCACCATGTCGGGCTGGACCAACTGGTCGGCGACCGGGTATTCACCGCCAGTCAGGTCAGCCGGGGCAAACCCGCGCCTGACCTGTTCCTGTTCGCCGCAGACCAGATGGCAACCCCGCCCAAGCGCTGCCTTGTGATCGAAGACAGCCTGACAGGTGTGCGCGCGGGCCTTGCGGCGGGCATGACGGTGTGGCGCTTTACCGGCGGCAGCCATATGACGGGGCAAGACGGGCCGGAACCCGACGACGCCCGCCCCCACGCCAGATTTGCCGCCTTTGACACCTTCGCCACCCTGGCACCAGACCTGATGAGACAGCCATGAGCCGCGTCGATAACGAACCCTCCCCGCAAGACGATGCCGCCCGCGCGGGCTGGCTTTACTCTGTCGGCGGGCTGACGCAGGACCAGATTGCCGCCGAGTTGGGTATAAGCCGACAGCGCGCCCAGCGCCTTGTCAGCCGCGCCATGGCCGAAGGGCTGATCCATGTGCGGCTGAACCACCGGATCGGCGCTTGCCTTGATCTGGAGTCCGATCTGACAGCCCGCTTCGGGCTAGGTCGCTGCCGGGTGTCGCCCAACCTTGGCGTGACGACTGACCCGTCCATCGGCATCGCCGCTGCAGCGGCGGCCGAGTTGGAGCGGTTCCTGCGGATGCCCGCGCCCCTGGTGATCGCGCTTGGCACCGGGCGCGCACTGCGCGGCATGGTTGATGCCATGTCGCCGATCGAGGCCGAACAGCACCGCCTGGTGTCGCTGATCGGCAATATCGCGCCTGACGGCTCGGCCAGCTTTTTCGATGTCGTGATGCGGATTGCCGACAAGGTGCGCGCCCCGCATTACCCAATGCCGGTGCCCGTGATCTCGCCCACCCGCGAAGAGAACGCCGCCTTCCACGCCCTTGGCCCCGTACGCAAAGTGGTGCAACTGGCCCGCGCCGCCGATGTGGTGTTTGTCGGCGTGGGCCAGATGTCGAATGACGCGCCCCTGCTGAAAGACGGCTTTGTCAGCCGCTCCGAGTTGGACGAGATGCAGGCGGCGGGGGCCGTGGGCGAAGTCGCGGGCTGGGTCTTTGATTCGTCTGGCACATATCTTGATTTCGGCACCAATCACCGCACTGGCGGGGTTCGGGTAGAGCCTGGACTGCCCCGGCCCTCAATTGGTATCGCGGCAGGGCCCTCGAAGGTTGCTGCAATTGCTGCGGCGCTGAAATCTCATATCATCAATGGCTTGGTAACGGACGAGCCCACCGCAAGGGCCATTCTGGACCTGTGATCCCTTCGCAGGTGCGGCGGAAGATGGGGCTTGACGGCTGATGCCTGGGTATGAGTAATTGCCCAGCAAGCGATGATTTGCTCATTCGCTTTCAAGGGAGGATCATATGACCACGACGTTCCGCGCGCTTCTTGGCGCGACGGCTCTGCTTGCCCTGACCGCAGGCGCACAGGCCGAAACCACCATCACCGTCGCCACCGTGAACAACGGCGACATGGTCCGCATGCAGGGCCTGATGGATGACTTTTACGCCAAGCACCCCGACATCAAGGTTGAGTGGGTCACGCTGGAAGAAAACGTTCTGCGCCAGAACGTCACGACCGATATCGCCACCGGCGGTGGCCAGTTCGACGTCATGACCATCGGCACCTACGAAGTTCCGATCTGGGGCAAGCAGGGCTGGCTGGTCTCGCTGGATGATCTGCCCGCCGAATATGACGTCAACGACCTGCTGCCCGCCATCCGCGGTGGCCTGACGGTTGACGGCCACCTGATGGCCTCGCCCTTCTACGGCGAAAGCTCGATGGTCATGTATCGCAAGGATCTGATGGAGGCCGCTGGCCTGACCATGCCCGACGCACCGACCTGGGCGGACATCGAAAAGGCCGCGGCCGCGATGACCGACAAGTCGAAGGAACAGTATGGCATCTGCCTGCGCGGCAAGGCCGGCTGGGGCGAGAACATGGCCTTCCTGACCGCGATGTCGAACTCTTTCGGCGCGCGCTGGTTTGACGAAAACTGGAAACCCCAGTTCGATCAGCCGGAATGGAAAGCCACGCTGGACACCTATCTGCACCTGATGAGCGAATACGGCCCTCCCGGAGCGTCGAACAACGGCTTCAACGAAAACCTGACGCTGTTCCAACAGGGCCATTGCGGCATGTGGATCGACGCCACCGTCGCCGCTTCGTTCGTGACCGGCAAGGATTCGACCGTGGCCGACAAGGTTGGCTTCGCTCTGGCGCCCGACAACGGCCTGGGCAAGCGCGGCAACTGGCTTTGGGCCTGGTCTCTGGCCATCCCGTCGTCGTCGAAGAACCAGGATGCGGCCAAGACCTTCATCGACTGGGCAACGAACAAGGATTACCTTGCCTTGGTCGCCTCCAAGGAAGGCTGGGCCAACGTTCCTCCGGGCACGCGCACTTCGCTTTATTCCAACGAGGAATATGCCAAGGTTCCGTTTGCCAAGATGACGATCGACTCGATCAACGCGGCTGACCCGAACGCGCCCACCGTCAAGCCTGTGCCGTATGTCGGTGTGCAATTCGTGGCCATCCCGGAATTCCAGGGCCTGGGCACCACCGTGGGTGAACTGTTCTCGGCTGCTCTGGCTGGCCAATCGACCGCCGATGACGCTCTGGCTGCGGCGCAAACCGCTGTCACCGATGAAATGACCTCTGCCGGTTACATCAAGTAACTCCCGGCCGGGGTCGGCCTTCGGGCCGGCCCCGTGCATTTTCCCGTGCTTCATTTTCCGGCTGGGCGGACCGCCCGCCCACAGGGCCAAGCCCATGTGACGCAAAGCCCAAGTGACGGGCGGTTCGTGCCCCTTCTACCGCCATCGGCCAGACACGCAGCTTTGCGGCGCTGGACCCTGATACCGGAGTTTCGCCCATGTCGACGCAATCCAACCGCGCGGCCGCCCGCCTGATGGTGGCGCCCTCGGTCATCCTGTTGTTCATCTGGATGATCGTGCCGCTTGCCATGACACTGTACTTTTCGTTCCGCCTGTACCGCCTTTTGTCGCCCGAGCGCTCCGGCTGGGTAGGGCTGACCAACTATACTTGGTTCCTGAAATCGCCAGAGTTCTGGCAGGCCATCGGCAACACTCTGGCATTGGTCGGCGGCGTTCTGGTGATTACGGTGGTTCTGGGCATCCTGATCGCATTGCTGATCGACCAGCCGGTCAAAGGCCAGGGCATCCTGCGCATTCTGGTGATCGCGCCTTTCTTCGTCATGCCGCCCGTCGCGGCATCGATCTGGAAAAACCTGTTCATGCATCCGCAAAACGGGCTTTTCGCCGCTGTGTCGCGTGCATTTGGTGCTGACCCGATCCTGTATCTTGAAAATCACCCGATGCTGTCCGTGATTGGCATCGTGTCATGGGAATGGCTGCCTTTCGCCACCCTGATCCTGCTGACGGCAATGCAGTCGCTGTCTTCCGAACAGCTTGAGGCCGCCGAAATGGACGGAGCAAAGCCGGTTGCCCGGT
>CALRKX020000285.1:0-4203 GCA_943368305.1 Erythrobacter sanguineus | reverse complement strand
CTTCAGCGCCTTGGCCAAAACCTGCGATTCGGCGGTCTGGGCGGCCACGTCCGACAGGCTGCGCGGCCGGTTGATCAGGGGGCTGCCGCCGACGTGCCGCCAGATGAAGGGGGAAAATCCCTCGCGCGCCTCGATCCGCAGAAAGGCCTGTGCACCCAGAATCGTGCCCTCGATCTTGCCGCGATGGCGGATGATGCCCGGATCGGCCAAGAGGCGCTGCACCTCCGCCTCGCCCCATGTGGCGATCACCGCGGGGTCAAAACCCTGAAAGGCCGCGCGAAACGTCTCGCGCCGCCGCAGAATGGTGATCCAGCTCAGACCCGCCTGAAAGCCTTCGAGAATGAGGTTTTCCCACAGGGCCCGCGCGTCGCGTTCCGGCTTGCCCCATTCTTCGTCGTGATAGGCAACATAAAGCGGCTCAGTCCCACACCACGGGCAACGAACGGTTTCGGACATCGACAGCATCCCATTTCATTCAAATGTTCACTGTTTACCCCATATTTACCTTCATGGCTACAATCTGGTGCAGAAGATTGGGCGGGGGGTGCCATGGCGGATGGTCCGAAGAAAACCAGGATAGAGGCGGTTGCCGGCCTGCAAAGTCCGCTGGGCGTTGCCATCTCGGCGCAGGATCAGGTGACGATGGACATGGTGCGCGATGCCATCGCCACCAAGCGCGCCCGTCTGGCCTGGCAGCCAGTTGTTTTGGCGCGCGATCCGACGCGGGTGGCGTTTCACGAGGGGCTGATCCGCATTCTGGACCATCAGAACCGCGTGATCCCCGCCCGCGACTTCATTGATGCCGTCGAAGCACATGAGACGGGCCGTCAGATCGACTGTCTGGCGCTGGAGATCGGGCTGAATACGCTGGCCCGCCACCCCGGCCTGCGCATCTCCATCAACATGTCGGCACGCTCCATCGGTTATCCGCGCTGGATGCGGGTGCTGAAACGCGGGCTTGCCGCCAGCCCCACGATTGGAGAGCGGTTGATTCTGGAGATTACCGAAAGCTCGGCCATGCTGGTGCCGGAACTGGTGATCAGCTTCATGGAAGAGTTGCAGCGCGAAGGCATCGCCTTTGCGATGGACGATTTCGGCTCCGGCTATACGGCAATCCGGTTCTTCAAGGATTTCTGCTTTGATATCCTGAAGATCGACGGCCAGTTCATCCGCAACATCCATGCCGACCCCGACAATGCCGCGCTTGTCGGCGCATTGATGTCGATTGGCCGTCACTTTCATATGTTCACCGTCGCCGAAGCGGTTGAGACCGCGGCAGAGGCGCAGGTATTGCAGGCGCTGGGGGTGGATTGCCTGCAAGGTTATCTGTTCGGCGCCCCCAGCCTGAAAGCGGATTTTACAACGCAAGCCCCCTTGCGCAAGGCTGGCTAAGGCGCTTTGCTGCTCCTGCGGCAATTCGCTTTGGCCCCCGTGCTTGCTTTTCGTGGGCGCAGCGCCTAGCGCTGCCGCAGGGCGGCCAAGATGCCGTCGGGGAGTTTCGGGAGAGGGCGCCACATGACCAATGTTGTAATCGTTTCGGCGGCACGGACCGCTGTGGGAAGTTTCAATGGCTCTTTCGCAGCCACACCGGCGCATGAGCTGGGCGCTGCCATGATCGAAGCCGTCGTGGCGCGGGCCGGGATCGAAAAGGGCCAGGTGTCCGAAACGATTCTGGGCCAGGTGCTGACGGCCGGTCAGGGCCAGAACCCCGCCCGTCAGGCGGCAATCCGCGCCGGTCTGGCGAAAGAGGCCAGCGCTTGGTCGCTGAACCAGGTCTGCGGTTCGGGCCTGCGGGCTGTGGCACTCGGGGCCCAGCATGTGCAACTGGGCGATGCCGATATCGTCGTTGCCGGGGGCCAGGAAAGCATGTCGCTGTCACCCCACGTCGCGCATCTGCGCGCGGGCCAGAAGATGGGCGACATGAACTTCATCGATTCGATGATCCGCGACGGGCTGTGGGATGCCTTCAACGGCTATCACATGGGCCAGACCGCCGAGAATGTCGCCAATCAGTGGCAGATCAGCCGTGATATGCAGGACGAATTTGCCGTCGCAAGCCAGAACAAGGCCGAAGCGGCGCAAAAGGCCGGCAAGTTCAAGGATGAGATCATCCCTTTCACCATCAAGACCCGCAAGGGCGACATTGTGGTGGATGCCGACGAATACATCCGCCACGGCGCAACGCTGGAAGCGATGCAGAAACTGAAGCCCGCCTTTACCAAGGACGGCTCCGTCACCGCAGCCAATGCCTCGGGCCTGAACGATGGCGCGGCTGGCGTGCTGCTGATGAGCGAGGCCGAGGCAGCCAAGCGCGGGCTGACCCCGCTGGCGCGGATTGCCTCTTACGCCACCGCCGGGCTTGATCCGTCGATCATGGGCGTTGGCCCGATTTTCGCCAGCCGCAAGGCGCTGGACAAGGCGGGCTGGAAGGTCGGCGATCTGGATCTGGTCGAAGCGAACGAGGCTTTTGCCGCCCAGGCCTGCGCCGTTAACAAGGATATGGGCTGGGATCCGTCGATCGTGAACGTCAACGGCGGCGCGATTGCCATCGGTCACCCGATCGGTGCTTCGGGCGCGCGCATCCTGAACACGCTTTTGTTCGAACTGAACCGCCGCGGCGCAAAAAAGGGTCTGGCGACCCTGTGCATCGGCGGCGGCATGGGCGTTGCCATGTGTATCGAACGCGCCTGAGCCGGAAAAATCCTGCTGCAAATGCAAAATGGGCGCGCAATAAAGTTGCGCGCCCTTATTTGTTTCGGTAACGGTATTTCAACAACCCTTGGAGGAGGATTTCATGGCACGGGTGGCTTTGGTAACGGGCGGTTCACGCGGAATCGGTGCGGCAATTTCGGTGGCGCTGAAGGCGGCAGGCTACAAGGTCGCCGCCAACTACGCCGGGAATGATGAGGCAGCAAAAGCCTTTACTGCCGAAACCGGCATTCCGGCCTACAAATGGTCGGTCGCCGATTATGACGCCTGCAAGGCCGGTATCGCGCAGGTCGAGGCCGATCTTGGCCCGGTGGATGTGCTGGTGAACAACGCGGGCATCACCCGCGACGCCATGTTCCACAAAATGACGCCGCAACAGTGGAAAGAGGTGATCGACACCAACCTGACCGGCCTGTTCAACATGACCCATCCCTTGTGGTCGGGGATGCGGGACCGCAAGTTTGGCCGGGTGATCTCGATCTCGTCGATCAACGGGCAGAAGGGTCAGGCGGGACAAGCCAATTATTCGGCGGCCAAGTCGGGCGACCTGGGTTTCACCAAGGCGCTGGCGGCAGAGGGCGCACGCGCGGGCATTACCGTGAATGCGATCTGCCCCGGCTATATCGCAACCGAGATGGTGAAGGCGATTGATGAAAAGGTGCTGAACGAGCGTATCATCCCGCTGATTCCGGTGGGCCGTCTGGGCGAGCCGGAAGAGATTGCGCGCTGCGTGGTATTCTTGGCCTCGGATGACGCGGGCTTCATCACCGGCTCGACCATCAGTGCCAATGGCGGGCAATTCGTCGTCTGATCCGGACCAAAGGTTATCGAAAGGCCCCCGCTTGGGGGCCTTTCTTTTTCCCAAGCCTTCGCTAGACAGTCCGGCGAGGGACAAGAGTTTCGAAACTCTTCCAACTTCCTAATTGGGACTTTCTGGGGAACGGGATGACACGGCAACGCGCGACCACCATCGGCTTTACCGCCATCCTGATGTGGGCGCTGCTGGCGCTGTTGACCATTGGCTCGGCTCCGGTGCCGCCGTTCCTGCTGAACGCCTTGTGTTTTGCCATTGGCGGCGGGCTGGGGATGATCTGGCTGGCGATGGGGCCGGGCTTCGGCGTGTTGCGGGGCATTTCGTGGAAGGTTTACGCCTTTGGCTCGATTGCGCTGTTCGGCTATCACGCGCTGTATTTCACCGCCTTTCGCATCGCTCCTACGGCCGAGACCGGGCTGATCGCCTATCTATGGCCGCTGTTCATCGTGCTGTTGTCGGGCCTGTTGCCCGGTGAGAGGCTGGGCCCGCTGCACATTCTGGGCGCGCTGATCGCCTTTGCCGGGGCGGCGCTGATCTTGCTGGGGCGGGGCGAGGCGGGCGCGCCGGTGCCTGTCGCCGGGCTGGTGCTGGCGTTTTTGTGCTCCATCACCTGGGCCACCTATTCGGTGCTGTCGCGCCGTTTGGGTCAGGTGCCGACCGAAAGCGTGATCATTTATTGC
>CALRKX020000284.1:0-4207 GCA_943368305.1 Erythrobacter sanguineus | reverse complement strand
CGCAAAGCCGCGTTTCGATCACCGCCAATTTTGATGGCTCTGAAATCCTGATCTACGGCGCGGTCAAGCGCGATGCCCCCGAACCCGAAGACGCGCCGATGCAGGTGATCGTCACGGTCGAGGGCCCCTCGACCCCGTTGACCATCCGTCGCAAGGAAAAGACCGCTGGCATCTGGATCAACCGCTCCTCGGTCAATGTCGGCTCTGCGCCCAGCTTTTACGCCGTCGCCACCTCTGGCCCCCTGGACAAGATACTGTCCAGCACAGAAAATCTGCGTCACAAGGTTTCGCTGGATGAGGTGATCAGCGATGTCGGCATCACTGCGCAGGCCGAAAATTCGGATGATTTCATCACAGCGCTGAAACGTATCCGCATTGCCGACGGCAGCTATCGGCTGGATGACAACAGCGTCATCCTGAAAGAACAGACCCTGTTTCGCGCCGATGTGCAGTTGCCGGCGAACCTGACCGAAGGGGCCTATCGCGTCCGCATTCTGCTGACCCGCGAGGGCAAGGTGGTTGACAGCTCTGAACAACGCATCTTCGTGCATAAAGAGGGGTTGGAGCGGTTCCTCTTCAACATGGCCAAGCAGCAATCGTTCCTTTACGGCCTTGCCTCGCTTGCCATGGCGGTGGCGGCGGGCTGGGCGGCCTCTGCCGGGTTCAGGCTGCTGCGGCGCTGACCCGGCCAAGCACCACCGGGAATATGGCCCGCATTGTCAGGCAGCGCGTGGCGTTCAGCACCAGCAGCGCCGCCCACAGTCCATGATTGCCCATCGCCCACATCAGAACCACCAGCGCCACCGCATAGACCGCGACTGACATCGCCATGGTGCGCAGCATGTCGCGCGTCATCAGCGCGCCGATAAAGATGCCGTCATATATCCAGCTGGCAAAGCTGATCACCGGGGCCGCTATCAGCCAGGGCAGCAACGCGCGCGCCTCGGCCCGCACATCGGGCGCAGTGGTCATCAGGTCGATCAGCCAGGGCCCAATGGCCAGAAACACCAGCGACATGACCCCCGCCCCGATCAGCCCCCATTGCATCGTCAACCGGGAGGCCTGCCGGAACTGCGGCAATGAACGCGCACCCAGCGCCTGCCCTGCCAGCGTTTCGGCGGCAATGGCAAAGCCGTCCAGCGCATAGGCGGTAATTTCCAGAAACTGGAGCAGCACCTGATTGGCCGCCAGCGTCACATCGCCATACCGCGCGACCAGAAACAGAAACGTCGTGAACGACAGTTGCAACAGGATCGACCGTAGCATGATGTCGCGGCTGGCATGAAACATGCGGTGCAGCGCCACCCGGTCCCACAACCGCGTGACGGCCGCCGCCAGATCCGACAAGAACGCATCGCGTGCCAGCCACAGTGCAAAGATCACGCCCAGATATTCGGCGATCAGCGTGGCCATGGCCACACCTGGCACGCCCCACTCCAAGCCCAGCACGAACCAGACCGACAGAACCACATTCAGCCCGTTCTGCACCAGTTGCAGCCACAAGACGCCGCGCGTCCGCTCCATCCCCACCAGCCAGCCGGTCAGCGCGTAAATCGCCACCGTCGCAGGCGCCCCCCAGATGCGGATGCCAAGGTATTGCCGCGCCAGCCCCTCAACCGCCTCACTGGCAGGGGCCACGGCAAAGGCCGCCCCGAACAGCAAGGGTTGCAGCGCAATCAATCCCAGCCCTGCCACCCCGGCCACCATCAGCGCCCGCAGCAAGATCGCCGCGCGCTCCACCCCGTCGCCCGCACCATGCGCCTGTGCCGCAAGGCCGGAGGTGGACATCCGCAGAAACCCGAACACCCAGTAGAACGTGGCCAGCACCATCGCGCCCAGCCCCACCGCCCCGATCGGCGCGGCAAGCCCCATCTGGCCGATCACGGCGGTATCCACCGCCCCCAGCAGCGGCACGGTGGCATTGGACAGCACCACCGGCAGCGCGATTTTCATCACGCGGGCATGGGTGATCTGGCTCATTCCGCAGGTTGCCCCGGTGCGGGGGGCATCAAGAGATGCACCGATCCCAACGCAAAAGGGCGCTCTCGGTTGTCCTGCCATGCCTCGACCGTCACGCTGGCAAACCGGCGCCCCGACCGCAAAATCCGCGCCCTTGCATAGGCATCGCGCGGCAGACCCGACCTCAGGTAATCCACGGTGAAATCAATCGTGCGCGGCAGGGGCGGCAGCGCCTTGCCCGCCACCTCTGCCGGGTCGATCCGCCCGCTTTCAAACTCTTCCCACAACGTGGCCCAGGCTAGGCTGACAATTGCCGTCACCTCCAGGAACGCCGCCGTTACCCCGCCATGCAGCGCCGGAATCGACGGATTGCCGATCAGCTTGTCGTCATACGGCAGCACCGCCGTCAGCTCATCGCCCCGCCGGTCAAAGGCAATGCCCAGAAACTGCACATAGGGAATGCCCCCCACCAGCCAGCCAAGCGCCCCGTCGCGCCGCGATTTGACCACCTGCACCGGCTCTGGCCGCTTGCGACTCCCGCTCATTTCCCGGCCTCCCGTGCGCGTTCCAGTGTGAAGACGCCGTTGCCCATGGCGACCGGGCGCGATGTGTCCTCATCCGTCGCAATCACCCGCACAAAGGCCACGCTGCGCGTCGCATGGTGGCACTCGGCCCGCGCGGTGATCGCCTGACCCGGCGTGGCCGGGCGCATATAGTCGATCCGCAGGTCCAGCGTTGCCGTCGAAAGGGGCGCGGACGGATGGCTCATCGCCGCCGCCCCCGCCGCCGTATCCATCAGCGCCGAGATTGCCCCGCCGTGCAACACCCCGGTCGCCGGATCGCCCACCAGCCGGGTATCATAGGGCATGGTGATGGCGGCCAGTCCCGGCCCCAACTCGCTCAACTCCATGCCCAATTCGCGGGCATGGGGGATGGCTTCGATAAAACGTCGCGCCATGGTCAGGATATCGGTCATCGCATATTCCCCTCCGGCGCCATAATCCGCCGCTTCTGTCCGGGCGCAACCCCTTCCGGTTGTTGCATCAAATGCCGTCGCGTCCTAGGCTTTGCATCAAGAGGAGCGCCATGACCGATACCCCACGCCTCAGCTTCAAGGAAATGTGCGCCCGTTTCGACGTGACGCCGCGCACCTTGCGCTATTACGAATACATCGAACTGCTCGCGCCCCAGAAAGAAGGCCGCGCCCGGTTCTACAGCCCCCGGGAAGTGGCCCGCATGACGCTGATCCTGCGCGGCCGCCGCTTTGGTTTTTCGCTGGAAGAGATCAGGCAATGGCTGCTTATCTACGGCAAGAAGGGCGAAAAGCAGCAACTGGAGGCTTGGCTGCAAATGGCCGACCGCCAATTGGCCGAACTTGACCGTCAGCGCAGCGAACTGGATGGCACGATTGACGACCTTCGCAGCCTGCGCACCACTGCCGCAGCAGAGCTTGCCAAGCACGACTGACCCGACATCACGTCACATCCGGTTCTGACGCCACGTCATATTTACGTTAACGTCAACTTTGCTTCTATCATGGTATCCGAACCGCCTGGGCCAGCCCCCAGGCACTGGATACCATGACCCGAGACACCACCAACACCCTGACCATCCGCCAGATGTGCGACGCTTTCGGCGTCACCCCCCGCACCTTGCGCTTTTATGAGGCGAAAGAGCTTCTGTCCCCGCTGCGGCAGGGCACAAGGCGGCTGTTCTCGCACAAGGACCGCGCGCGGCTGACACTGATCCTGCGCGGCAAGCGCTTTGGCTTTTCGCTGGAAGAGATCCGGCAGCTTCTGGGCATGTATGACCCGGCAGGCTCGAACGGGGCGCAATTGGAAAAGACCCATGAAATCGCGCTGGAACGCCTTGCGCTGATGGAGGCGCAGCGCGCCGACCTCGATATCGCGATTGCCGAACTCAAAGGGCAACTGGTTGAAATTCAGGGCAGGATCGCCCGGTTTCGCGCCGCTGCCGAATGACTGACCACGACGGGAGGAGCCGCCGATGACCACCTATACCGCCCCCTTGAAGGATATGCAGTTCCTGCTGCATGACGTTCTGCACATCACCCGATCCGACATTCCGGGCTACGCCGATCTGGATGCAGGCTTCACCTCCGCCGTGCTGGACGAGGCGGCGAAGCTGGCGCAGGACGTGCTGGCCCCGCTGAACGCTGTGGGCGACCGGGAAGGCTGCGTGCTGGAAAACGGCGTCGTCCGCACCCCCACCGGCTTCAAGGCGGCGT
>CALRKX020000283.1:0-4242 GCA_943368305.1 Erythrobacter sanguineus | reverse complement strand
CTGGGGCCAAGCCGGTCCAGAATGGCGTCGGGCAGCCGATCCTCGGCGATTTGCGGGGCCGGACCCGCCACAATCGGCGGTGCTGCAGCAAACAGGGCGGCTGGCACCCGAACCGTGCGACGCAACGCCAGCCCATCCGCGCCGTGCAGCCCCAACGCCTCCAGCACATCCTGCGGGCCGCGCACCAGCGTGGCACCGTCGCGCAAAAGCTGGTTGCAGCCTGCCGCGCGGGCATCAAACGGGTGACCCGGCACCGCCAGCACATCGCGGCCCTGATCGGCGGCATCCTTTGCGGTGATCAGGCTGCCCGACCGTGCCGCCGCCTCGACCACCACTACCCCGCGCGCAAGGCCGGATATGATGCGGTTGCGCTGCGGGAAATGCCGGGTCTGCGGCTGGCAGCCGGGGGGCTGCTCTGACACGACACAGCCGGACTGGGCAATCTCTGCCAGCAGATCGGCGTTTTCTTCGGGATAGGCTACATCCACCCCCCCCGCCAGCACCGCCACCGTGCCGGTGGGCAGCGCCGCGCGATGCGCCTCGGCGTCAATGCCACGCGCCAGGCCCGATACCACCACCTGCCCCGCCTCTCCCAGCCCCTCGGCCAGCCGCCGCGCCATCCGCAACCCCAGCGAGGACGCATTCCGCGCGCCCACCATCGCCACCATCGGCCGCGAGAGTAGCGACAGATCGCCCAAGGCCCACAGCACCGGCGGCGCATCGGGCACCTCTGTCAGCGCCGCAGGATAGCCGGGCTGCCCCCACAGCAACGGCGTGGCACCGACCTTGCGGCCATCCGACAGTTCGCGCGCAATAACCCCTGGCGGGCAAGCCTCATACCCCTCGACCCCCGCCGCGCGGGCGATGCCGGGCAAGGCCGCCAGCGCCGCCGCCACGCTGCCATGCTCGGCCACCAGCCGATAAAATGTCGCCGGTCCGACCCGCCGCGACCGGATCAGGCGCAGCCAATCCTCAGGCCGCTCTGCCTGTGCCGCCCGCTCTGCCATAACCGATCGTATCGCCTGCGCCATTCTGCCTCCCGATTCCGCCGCAGCTTGCGCCAGACAGGGTTAACAGGGTGTGAATCCCCGCTGGACTAAACGTCACCGCCAAACTGGACCTAACCACACCCCTCAGCGCCGTTGATCCGGGCCGCGATCTTTGATCAAATGTCGCGCGACGGGGCACGACTCCGCCCGACATTCCGCAAAGGATCAGATCATGAAGAACGCAGAAGTCGCCAAGCGGCGGGAAGAGGCCATTTCGCGCGGCGTGGGCATGCAGACCCAGATCTATGCCGACCGCGCCCTCAACTCTGAAGTCTGGGATATCGAGGGCAACCGCTATATCGACTTTGCCGCCGGCATCGCCGTGGTCAACACCGGGCACCGCCACCCCAAGGTGATGGCCGCCGTGACCGAACAACTGGGCCGGTTCACCCACACCTGCCATCAGGTGCTGCCTTACGAAAACTACATCCGTCTGGCTGAACGGCTGAACGCCGCCGTTCCCGGCGATTTCGCCAAGAAGACCGTGTTCGTGACCACCGGTGCCGAAGCCGTTGAAAACGCCGTCAAGGTCGCCCGCATCGCCACCGGCCGCAATGCCGTCATCGCCTTTGGCGGCGCCTTTCATGGCCGCACGTTCATGGGCATGACGCTGACCGGCAAGGTCGAGCCCTATAAAAAGGGCTTCGGGTCGATGGTCCCCGATGTGTTCCATGTGCCCTTCCCCCAGGATCTGCACGATGTGACCACCGAAGATGCGATGGCGGGCATCTCCAAGCTGTTCAAGAACGACCTTGATCCGGCTCGCGTCGCCGCGATCATCTTTGAACCCGTGCAGGGTGAAGGCGGCTTTTATCCCGCGCCGAAATCGCTGGTCGCGGCGATCCGCAAGCTGTGCGACCAGCATGGCATCGTGATGATCGCCGATGAGGTGCAGACCGGCTTTGCCCGCACCGGCACCATGTTTGCCATGCACGGCTATGGCATTGCCGCCGACATCACCACCATGGCCAAGGGCCTTGGCGGCGGCCTGCCCATCGCCGCCCTGTGCGGCAAGGCCGAGCTGATGGATGCCGCCCACCCCGGCGGGCTTGGTGGCACCTATGGCGGCAACCCGCTGGGCATCGCTGCCGCCCATGCCGTGCTGGACGTGATCGAGGAAGAAAAGCTGTGCGACCGCGCCAATGAACTGGGCTCGCGGCTGAAACAACGGCTGGAGGCGATCCGCTCCACCACGCCGGAGATTGCGGAAATCCGCGGTCCGGGCTTCATGGTCGCGGTTGAATTTGCCAATCCGTCGAACAAAGAGCCTGATGCCGGTTTCACCAACCGCGTGAAGAACGAGGCGCAAAAGCGCGGTCTGATCCTGCTGACCTGCGGGGTTTATGGCAACGTGGTGCGCTTCCTCGCCCCGATCACCATTCAGGACGAGATTTTCAACGAAGCCATGGGCATCCTGGAAGAGTCGGTGGCAGCAGCCCGTCAGGGCTGAGAGCCAACGGTGTTCGGGCGGATCAGGAAACGCATCGCGTTTTCCCGCCCGTGCGTGACCTGTCCACAAGAGACGGTTCCGACAAAGCTGCCAAAGGCTGGTGCCTGCCCTGGCGGGCGAGAAGCGCCCGCCGATGGCGGGGCGGGCGCTGGCCGGGCCTTTGCGGCCCGGCGGTGAAACTTGCTGATGTTCCAGCATGGCGAAGGCGATGGCCTTCGCCAAAGCAATCACGCGATCCAAAGGCTTGACGCAGCCCCGTGGCACCGCGTTCCATCAGGGCGTTACGGGCGCAGGAGGCAGCAATGGGCGATCTGAACTGGCTGACGGCAGACGAGATGGCGGCAGGCTTTCGCACCGGCCGCTTCACCCCACCCGAGGTGCTGGACGACTGCCTTGCCCAAGCCGCCCGGTGGGAACCCCGCCTGAACGCGCTGACGCTGACCGATAGCAAGGATGCGCAAGAACAGGCGCAAGCCTCGGCCCGACGCATTGCTGCCGGTCAGCCGCTGTCGCCACTGGATGGTGTGCCGGTACTGATCAAGGATATCCTGCTGACCAGGGGCCAACCCTGCCTGCGCGGGTCCTGGACGGTGGATGCCAAGGGCCCCTGGATCGATGACGCCCCCGCCGTGGCCCGGCTGCGCGAGGCGGGGGCGGTGCTGATGGCCCGCACCACCACGCCCGAAATCGGCTGGAAAGGCGTGACCGACAGCCCCCGCGCCGGAATTACCCGCAACCCGTGGGATACGGCCAAAACCCCCGGTGGGTCGTCGGGCGGGGCCTCTGCCGCCGTAGCTGCCGGCTATGCCCCGCTGGCGCTTGGCACCGATGGCGGCGGGTCGATCCGCATTCCCGCCGGGTTTGCCGGGATTTACGGGCTGAAGCCGTCCTTCGGCCGGGTGCCAGCCTGGCCCCTGTCACCCTTTGGCACCGTGGCCCATGTCGGCCCAATGACACGCACCGCGCGCGATTCCGCGCTGCTGCTGGATGTGATCGGCCGCCCCGATGTCCGCGACTGGCATGCTCTGCCCCATGACCCGGTCAGCCATGTGCCAGACGCGCCGTCGCTGCGAGGGGTGCGTATCGCCTATTCGCCGACCCTTGGCTTTGCCACGGTTGATCGCGAAATCTCCGCCCTTGTCGCCGCCGCCGTGGACCGCATGGCCGATGCGGGCGCGATCATCACCCAGATCGACCCCGGCTTTGACGATCCGGTCGAGACCTTCCGCACCCTGTGGTGGGCGGGGGCCAAGGCCGCGCTGGCCCATGTCACCGACCGTTCGGTGCTGGACCCGAACCTTGCCGCCCTATTGGATCAGGCCGACCATATCAGCCTTGATGCCTATATGGCGGCCACCCGCGCCCGTGGGGCGCTGGGGGCGCAGATGCGCGGCTTCATGGAAGACTATGACCTGCTGGTCACGCCCAGCCTGCCGATTGCCGCCTTTGACGCAGGGCTTCTGATGCCCCCCGGCAGCGACCCCGCGAAAAACTGGATGGGCTGGACGCCCTTTACCTATCCGTTCAACCTGACCCAGCAACCGGCGGCCTCTGTCCCCTGCGGCTTTACCACGGCGGGCCTGCCCGCAGGCGTGCAACTGGTGGGGCGGATGTTCGATGATCGCGGCGTTCTGGCCGCCAGCCACGCGGTCGAGACGGCCCTCGCCCTGCCCCTGCGCCGCCCCGCATAGGGCTTCCCCCCGGCTGCCCACCCCGCTAGAACCGCCACGACACGCGCGAGGG
>CALRKX020000282.1:0-4244 GCA_943368305.1 Erythrobacter sanguineus | reverse complement strand
AAGGCGACCAAGGTTGCGGCCGACATGCTGCAAATGGGCCACCTTCTGGACCGCAAGCCCAGCCAGCTTTCGGGCGGCCAGCGCCAGCGCGTTGCCATGGGCAGGGCGATTGTGCGGGAACCAAAGCTGTTCCTGTTCGATGAGCCTCTGTCGAACCTGGACGCCAAGCTGCGCGTTGACATGCGGACCGAGATCAAGCGCCTGCATCAGCGGCTTGGCACCACCATTGTCTATGTCACCCATGACCAGATCGAGGCGATGACACTGGCCACCCGGATTGCCGTGATGAAAGACGGGATCGTGCAGCATTTCGGCCCGCCGCAAGAGGTGTATGACCGCCCGGCCAACACCTATGTCGCGCGGTTTGTCGGTTCGCCCGCGATGAACATCCTTCCGGCAACCTTGCAGGCGGGCGCGGATGGTTTGGCCGAGGCGCTGGTGGATTTGCCATCGGGCATGGCGCGGATCGCGGGGATTCCGCTGTCGGCGGCGGCGGTAAAATCGCATGTCGGGCAAAAGGTGCTGCTGGGCATCCGGCCAGAGCATTTCTCGCTGACCACAGGGGCGGGCCTTTCGGTTCATATCGACGTGGTGGAACCGACCGGGCCGGATACTCTGGCGGTTTTTGCCATGGGCGGCACCGAGGTGATCGCCCGGCTGGAACCCTTTGCGGCGGCGGCGGGCGACCGGCTGACCCTTGCCGTGAAAGAGGACAAGGTCGTGGTCTTCGATGCGGCCACCGAAATCCGGCTGGACTGACAAAATGGACGCGGATCTGATCATCATCGGTTCGGGCATCGGCGGGGCCACGCTGGCATCGGAACTGGCCCCGTCTGGCCTGAATATTCTTGTCGTGGAAAAGGGACAGCATCTGCGCGCAACACCCGAGGCGCGCGACGATGTGGCGATTTTCCAGCGTGGCCATTATGCGCCGACGGAAAAATGGATGGGGTCGGATGGCACGCCCTTTGTTGCGGGCAACTACTATGTTGTTGGCGGCAATTCGAAATTCTTTGGTGCCGTGATGTATCGCTATCGCGAAAGCGATTTTCACGCGCGCCCGCATCTGCAAGGTGCGTCGCCCGGCTGGCCCCTGACCTATGCCGATCTGGAGCCGTGGTATGGCCGCGCCGAGGCGCTGTTCAAGGTGCGCGGCACGGCGGAAGAAGACCCGACCGAGCCTGCCCATTCCGACCCCTATCGCTTTCCCCCGGTGCCGGATGAGCCAGTGATGACCAAGGTTCGGGCGCGGTTGAAACGGGCGGGCGCGCATCCGTCATCCTTGCCCCTTGCCATCGACATCGACACCTGGCTGGCCGAGGGCAAGACCGGCTGGGATGCCTTTCCCAACAATGGCAGGGGCAAGATCGATGCGGAATCCGGCCCGCTGACCGATGCTTTGGCGCATCCGAATGTGCGGCTGCTGACGGGGGCAGAGGTGCTGCGGCTGGAGACCGATGCCACGGGCAGGACCGTGACGGCGGCCATCGTGCGCGTAGGCAGCACGGAGCGCCGCCTGACGGCGCGCGCCTTTGCCGTGGCCGCCGGGGCAATTCAATCGGCGGCGCTGCTGTTGCGGTCGGCCAATCCCGCACATCCCAACGGGCTGGCCAATGGGTCCGATCAGGTCGGGCGCAATTTCATGAACCACAACTCTTCGGCCATGCTGACGATCGATCCGCGGTTGCCGAATACGGCTGTTTATCAGAAAACCCTCAGCTTCAACGACTTCTACGACAAGGACCCGCAAACCGGCGCGCCTTTGGGCAATGTGCAGGGGCTGGGGCGGATCACCGGGCCGATCCTGAAGGCGAACATGCCGCGCCTGCCGATGCCTCTGGCGCGCCTGGTGGCGCGCTATGCCTTTGGCTGGTTTTTGCAAAGCGAGGATCTGCCCAGCCCTGAAAGCCGGGTGATGGTAAAGGATGGCCAGATCATCATGCACTGGCAGCGCAGCAATATGGCGGCGCATCAGGCGCTGATCGCGCGAACCAAGGCGATGATGAAGCGGGCGGGCTTTCCCATCGTGCTGGTTCATACCTTTGGCCGCAAGACCACCTCGCATCAATGCGGCACGGCGCGGTTGGGAAACGATCCGGGCCAGTCGGTCGTGACGACGGAACTGCGGTCGCATCAGGTGGAAAACCTGTGGATCACCGATGCCTCGGTTCTGCCGACCTCTGCCGCCGTCAACCCGGCGCTGACGGTTGCCGCGCTGGTGTTGCGGGCGGCGGGCGGCGTGGCGGCGTTTCTGCGGCAGGCGGACTAGGGGGCCGATCCGGCAAAATGCACGCTGGTGCCCAGCCGTTCAAACGTCTCGACGGTTTGGGGTTCGGCCCCGTGCAGGACGACCAGGTGATCGACAGCTTCCGCCGGGGCCACCTGAAACGGGGCGATGGTTGCGATCTTGTCGCGGGTCGCCGCCACGACAAGCCGGGTGCTTTGCTGGGCCATCGCGCGTTTCACCTCGGCCTCTGCCGGGTCAAACGCGGTGATGCCGATCACACCATGCAGGCCACAAGCCCCGACAAAGAAAAGATCGGCATGGATCAGATTTACCGCCCCAAGGGTGGCCCCGCCATGGCAGGCCCCCTTGTCAGGATCGAACTGCCCACCCAGCAGGATGACCCGCGCCAGCGGGTGATCGGCCAAAGCAAGGGCAATGGCGGGCGCATTGGTGGCCACCGTCACTGCCATGTGGCGCGGAATCGCCGCCGCGATGGCAAGATTGGTCGATCCGGCATCCAGAAAGACAATCTGCCCCGGCATGATCAGCCCGGCGGCCACTGTGCCAAGCTGGCCCTTGTCTTCGGTCGCCAGCGTGGCGCGCCGGGCAATCGGCCCGTCTTGCGGGGCAGGGCCTGCCAGCAGCGCGCCGCCATAGACCTTGCGGCACAGCCCCGCCTTGGCCAGATCGCGCAGATCACGTCGGATCGTATCTTCAGAGACCGCAAATTCTTGCGCAAGATCGGCGGCCACGACCCGTCCGTCGCGTTCAAGCCTGTGCCGGATGTTGACGGCGCGTTCTTCGGCCAGCATCTGGAGCCTTTCTGCATGGGGGTGCCGCTTGTTGCCGTATTTACCCGATTTTTGGAGGGCAACAAGAGATTTTGCATGTTTATGCGCGATTTTGCCTGTTAATCCGGCATTAGTAAGCATAAAGCTGCGAAAACACGTAGACTCACCCGACCGTCAGGAGGCCCAGATGACCCATTCCACCGCCGAGAATGCCCGCGCCGTCCTGCTTCCTGCATTTGACGGCACGCATCTGACCGATGCGGCCCTGCGCTTTCTGGATAAGGGGGGCGTGTCGATCCTGCTGGGCGAAAGCCGACAGGAATATGTGGCACGGCGGATGAGTGACGCACGTCGCCGCACCGAAACGCCCGAAACCTTTCTGGCCGTGACCGCGCAGGCGCGGGCGCGGTCTGGCGGCTTGCTGACCTTTGTCGATCAGGAGATGGGCGGCATCTGCCGCTTGCACGATCTGGCGCCCGCCTTTCCCGACGCCGCCGACCTGTCCGCCGCAACCGAGCAAGAGATCGAGGATATCGCCTTTCGCATTGCTCAGATTGCCTCAGCGATGGGGGTGAACGGATTTCTGGCGCCGGTGGTCGATGTGCTGATCGGCCGGAATGATTGGCTGCGGGGTCGCACATGGTCAAGCGATGCGGCGCTGATCGGACTGTTGTCGGCGGCCTATGTGCGCGGTGTGCAGCGCGCAGGGGTGGCCGCAACGGTCAAGCATTTTCCGGGATTCGGGGCGACCACGGCAGACCCGGCAATCGTGGCCGAGGCTGTCAATCCACTGGCGCTGACCGAGGTGGAGGCGGCCTTCCCGGCCTTTCAGGCACCGATTGATGCCGGTGCGGCCTTTGTCATGGTTGGCCCCGCCATCGTGGCAGCGCTGGACCCGGAAAAGCCTGCCTTGCGGTCGGGCAAGATCATCTCGATGCTGAAGCAGCGGCTGGGGTTCAAGGGCATCGTCATGGCCGATGATCTGGATGGCAAGGCGACGATGCGCGGCGATCCTGTCACGCAGGTGGCGCTGGATGCCCTGAATGCCGGTTGTGATTTCCTGTTGCTTGCCGATATCGGAAACCAGCTTGATGAGGTGGCAGAGGCGATCTCCATCGCGGTCGAAACGGGAAAGGTTTCAGCCGAAGCTCTTGCCCTCTCGGCAGACAGGTTGCGTGCCCTGGCTCGTGGCTGATGCGTGACTGACCGGCAGTAGACGGGCAAAG
>CALRKX020000281.1:0-4252 GCA_943368305.1 Erythrobacter sanguineus | reverse complement strand
ATCGGCGCGGGTCGCGGTCCATTTCGCTGCCCCCGTCGCCCGGCACTTGCCCTCGAACAGATCGGCGGCATCAGAGGTCGGGGCCCAGACCGTGGCCATGTCCAGCAAGTTGACGAAGAAGTCATTCGTCAGATGGCCCGGCTTTTCAGTCAGCACCCCATGCGCGGTGCCGCCATGGTTCGCACCCAGCGCACGCAACCCGCCCACCAGCACCGTCATTTCCGGTGCGGTCAGTTTCAGCAACTGGGCACGGTCCACCAGCAGTTCTTCGGCGGATACCTTGAACGCCTTTTTCTGCCAGTTGCGGAAGCCGTCCGCCTCCGGCTCCAGCGGCTCAAAGCTTTCGGCGTCGGTCTGGGCTTGTGTGGCATCGGTCCGCCCAGGCAGGAACGGCACCACGATGGCCCGGCCCGCCGCGCGCGCCGCCGCCTCGATGGCCGCAGCACCGCCCAGCACGATCAGATCGGCCACCGAGACTTTCTTGCCGCCGGTCGCTCCGGCGTCGAACGCCGACTTGATGCCTTCCAGCACCGAAAGCACGCGGGCCAGTTGGTCAGGCTGGTTCGCCTCCCAGTCCTTTTGCGGCGCAAGGCGGATACGGGCGCCATTGGCCCCACCCCGGAAGTCAGACCCCCGGAACGTCGAGGCCGAGGCCCAGGCGGTTGCCACCAGTTCCTGCACCGACAGACCAGAGGCAAGAATGCTGGCCTTCAAGGCCGCGATGTCGGCCGCGTCGATCAGCGGGTGATCCACAGCCGGAACCGGGTCTTGCCAGATCAGATCCTCGGCAGGCACTTCCGGCCCCAGATACAGCACCTTCGGCCCCATGTCGCGGTGGGTCAGCTTGAACCAGGCGCGGGCGAAGGCATCGGCGAAAGCAGCCGGATCGTCGTGGAAGCGGCGCGCAATCGGGCCATAGATCGGGTCGAAGCGCATCGCCAGATCGGCAGTGGTCATCATCGGGCGATGCAGGATCGAGGGATCATGTGCATCGACGACCATATCCTCGTCCGCCACATCCCTGGCCAGCCAGATTTGCGCCCCGGCGGGTGATTTGGTCAGTTCCCATTCATATTTGAACAGAACCTTCAGATAGCCCATGTCCCAGGTGGTCGGATTGGGTTTCCACGCCCCTTCGATGCCCGATCCGGTGGCATGAATGCCTTTGCCGGTGCCGAAGGCATTGGCCCAACCCAGGCCCTGCGCCTCGATCGGGGCTGCTTCGGGGTCGGGGCCGACCAAAGCGGGATCGCCAGCACCATGGGCCTTGCCAAAGGTGTGCCCCCCTGCGACCAGCGCCACGGTTTCTTCGTCGTTCATCGCCATGCGGCCAAAGGTATCGCGGATGTCGCGACCCGAGGCGACCGGATCGGCCACCGCGTTCGGCCCTTCGGGATTGACGTAGATCAGGCCCATCTGCACGGCGGCCAGCGGGTTATCCAGCTGCCGCTCTCCGGTATAGCGGTTGTCGCCCAGCCAGGTGGTCTCATCGCCCCAGTAGATGTCTTCTTCCGGTTCCCACACATCGGGGCGACCGCCGCCAAAGCCAAAGGTCTTGAACCCCATGGATTCCAGTGCGCAGTTGCCCGCCAGAATCATCAGGTCGGCCCAGGACAGGCTGTTGCCGTATTTCTGCTTGACCGGCCACAGCAGGCGCCGTGCCTTGTCGAGGTTCACGTTGTCGGGCCAGGAATTCAGCGGTGCAAAGCGCTGCGTACCAGACCGCGCGCCACCGCGCCCGTCGGCGGTGCGATAGGTGCCAGCGCTGTGCCAGGCCATGCGGATGAAGAAAGGCCCGTAATGGCCCCAGTCAGCCGGCCACCAATCCTGGCTGTCGGTCATCAGGGCATAGATGTCGGCCTTGACCGCGGGCAGATCCAGCCTTTTGAACGCCTCGGCATAGTCAAAGCTGCCGCCGAACGGGTCTGACAGCGCGGTGTTCTGGTGCAGGATGCGCAGGTTCAACTGGTTCGGCCACCAGTCGCGGTTAGACCGCCCCTTGTGGCGAACCGTCGGATTCGTGCCGTGCAGCACCGGGCATTTTCCGCCCGAGTTTGTGGTGTTACCGTCCATAGTATCCTCCCGTTCAGGAATGGTGCCAGGCGGCCGACCATTTTGGCTGGCCCCTGAATCTGGAATCATTCTTAACAGAGCAATATAATCAGGGTAACTTGTAAATTCTGATCAAAGCCATAAGACAATCTTATGAACAATCTGACCCTCAAGCAAATCAGATACTTCGAGGCGCTGGCCCGTCATCGCCATTTTGGCCGGGCGGCAGAAGATTGTGCGGTGACCCAGCCCGCCCTGTCCATGCAGATCAAGGATCTGGAGGAGGGGCTGGGCACTCCGCTGTTCGAACGGGGCGGCAGGCAGTTGCGGCTGACCGGGTTCGGCGAGGTGTTTCTGGAGCGCGTGCAAGGCATTCTGCGCGATGTCGATGACCTGAAGGATCTGGCCCGCGCGGCAAACAGCCAGCCTGCGGGCCGGTTGCGGATTGGCGTCATTCCAACCATCGCGCCCTATCTGTTGCCGACGATCATCTCTCGGTTGTCGGCGCTTTATCCCGATCTTGATCTGAACCTGCGGGAAACCGTAACGCCCCGGCTGCTGGAAGAGCTTATCGAAGGCCGCCTTGATACCGCGATTCTTGCGCTGCCAGTATCGGAACCTTCGCTGACCGAGGTCGCGTTGTTCACCGAGCGGTTCGTGCTTGTCCGTCCGGATGCAGATGCCGACCTGCCGGTTCCCAGCCGCGACATGCTGCGCGAGATGCGGCTTTTGCTGCTGGAAGAGGGGCACTGCTTTCGCGATCAAGCGCTGTCGTTTTGCAACATGGTGTCCAGTCGCCCGCGAGAGTTGCTGGATGGCAGTTCGCTGTCCACGCTGGTGCAGATGGTGGGGGCGGGCATTGGTGTGACGCTGATCCCTGAAATGGCGGTGCCGGTCGAAACCCGCTCGGCGGCGGTAACGGTACAGCGCTTTCGTGATCCGCAGCCGATGCGCACCATCGGCATGGTCTGGCGTCGCTCCAGCCCGCTGGAGGCGCAGTTGATGCAGATTGCCGATGCCGTCCGCCAATCGGGCGATACGCTGCGCGCGGCCAGTGGGCTGACCAGCTTGCCCGGCTGGCGGCCTGCCTGATCACATCTCGCGCAGGGGCAGGGCACTGGTGTATTTTTCCTGCGCCAGCGCGAAAGAGGATTCGATCGACGCCACCCCCTCCAGCCGTGTCAGCCGCGTTTTCAGGAACTGGTCGTAATCTTCCAGACTGGCCACCACGACGCGCAGCAGGAAATCCTGCCGCCCGGTCATCAGATAGCAATCCATCACCTCGGGCCAGTCGGCGATGGCCTTGGAAAAGCGCTGCAACGCCTCTTCCCGCTGCCGTTCCAGCCGGACCGAGACAAAAACGCTGACCGGCAACCCCGCGCGCTTCTGGTCAACCAGCGCGACATAGCCCCGGATCAGCCCGGCTTCTTCCATAAGGCGGATGCGTCGCAGAACCGGCGTTGGCGACAGGCCCACGCGGTCGGAAATCTGCTGAATCGTCAGGCGGCCATCCTGCTGCAACAGCGTCAGGATGTGGCGGTCGATTCGGTCGATCTTTGGTTCTGTCGCCATTATGGTTCCGCTATATTGGTGATTTACGCTAATAGTTTCGCCTTTAATACCGCAGTTTGGCCATTATAGCCACCCGAGCCGCGCTACCTTCGCCATCGGCAGAAGGAGAAGACAGACATGCCCGACGGACCCATTTCGCAGCCCCACGCGGGCAGTATCGCCCAACTGGCCCGGATAGAGCAGCGCGTCCTGTGGCTGGCTGCCTGGACGATCCACAACGCCAATCATCTGCGCGAAAACCGGGATGGGCTGAAGGTTGGCGGGCATCAAGCCTCGACCGCTTCGCTGGCGACAGTGCTGACCGCGCTTTACTTTCACGCCCTGCGCCCAGAGGACCGGGTGGCGGTGAAACCCCATGCCAGTCCGGCACTGCATGCGATCCTGTACCTGATGGGGCGGCAAAGCCTGGACAAGCTTCAGGCGTTCCGCGCCTTTGGCGGCGCGCAGTCCTACCCCTCGCGCACCAAGGACACCGAGGATGTCGATTTCTCGACCGGCTCGGTGGGGCTGGGTGTGGCGCAGACGCTGTTTTCGGCATTGGTGCAGGATTATGTGCGCGGCCACGGCTGGGGACTGGACCGGCCCGAGGGGCGGATGGTTGCGCTCCTGGGCGATGCCGAACTGGACG
>CALRKX020000280.1:0-4253 GCA_943368305.1 Erythrobacter sanguineus | reverse complement strand
GGCCCTCTCCCTTAGGGGAGAGAGCCAGATTCATGGAGAGAGGGCCAGCGCCGCCCTCAGACAGTATCGAGATACAGCTCCACCTTTTCCTGATCGGACAACTCGCCGATGTAATGCAGTTCCTGCCGCTTGGTCGAGATCAGGTTCTTGATCAGTTCCGGGTGCAGGAAGCGTGGCACCGTTTCGCTGGCTTCCAGTGCGTCGATGGCATGTTCCCAGCTGTCGGGAATTTGCGGCAGATCGGGCAGGGCATAAGAGTTGCCCACCACCGGGGTTGGCGGCTCCATCTGGTTTTCAATCCCGTCCAGCGCGGCGCCCAGAATGGCCGCCAGCATCAGATAGGGGTTCACGTCACCGCCCGCGACACGGTGTTCGATCCGGCGCGCAGCCGGGCTGCCGGCGGGAATGCGGATCGCGGCCGTCCGGTTCTCATACCCCCAGGCAATCGAGGTGGGAGCGTGTTTGCCCGGCACCAGCCGCTGATAGCTGTTCTGGTGCGGCGCAAAGATCAGCGTGGAATCGTGCATCGCGTTCAGGCAACCCGCCACGGCCTGCCGCAGCATGGCGGTGCCTTTGGGGCCGCCCGAATCGAACACATTGTCGCCGTCCTGGTTGATCAGGCTGAAATGCGTGTGCAGGCCAGAGCCGGAATATTCCGGATAGGGTTTCGCCATGAAGCTGGCGGCAAAGCCGTGACGGCGGGCCAGACCCTTGACCAGCATCTTGAACAGCCAGGCATCATCCGCCGCGCGCAGCGCATCATCGCAATGCATCAGGTTCACTTCGAACTGACCCAGACCTGTTTCACTGGTCGTGGTGTCGGCCGGAATGTCCATCGCCTCGCAGGCGTCATAAAGGTCGGTAAAGAACGTGTCGAACGCATCCAGCGCGCGGATCGACAGGGTTTCCGCCGCTTTGCGCACCTTGCCGGACCGCGGAGAGGCGGGGGCCTGCAAGGTCTTGCCGCTATCGTCGATCAGGAAGAATTCCAGTTCCATCGCGCAGACCGGGGTCAGGCCGCGGGCCTTGAACCGTTGCACCACGGCATTCAGCGCATGGCGCGGGTCGCCCTCATAGGGGGTGCCGTTTTCGCGGAACATCCAGATCGGCAGCAGCGCGGTCGGCGCCTCGAGCCAGGGCATCGGCATGAAGCCGCGCTCGGTCGGTTTCAGCACGCCGTCCTGGTCGCCCTGTTCGAAGACCAGCGGGCTGTCGTCAATGTCTTCGCCCCAGATGTCTAGGTTCAGCACCGAAAAGGGAAAACGGGTTCCGTCTTTCACGACCTTGTCGGCAAAGCGGGCCGGCACACGCTTGCCGCGCGCCTGACCATTGAGATCCGCCGCCGCGACCCGGATGGTGCGGACATTGGGGTGCTTGCGAAGATAGTCTTTCATGTTCGTATTCATGGTGTTGATGCGGGGCACGAACCACCCGCGCCATACCCCCATGGCATAGCAGGCAGGTTACCGGATCATGCCCTTGATCCTTTCCCTGTTGCGACCTTCGGCGGGCGTCCCGCCAATTTGATCAAATTCAGGATACTATCGGACCAACTGCGGACGCAAGCGAATTCTGCTTTTCAGGTTTTGCGGCAGGTGGCGGTTCAGCCGTTTGTTGATCTGGCCAAAGACCCAGGTGATGATCAGCGTGATGGCGATGAAATACATCGCGATGATCGGATAGGGCACGAAGGGGTTGAAGGTCTTGTCCGCGAAATAATTCGCGTAATACAGCGCATCGCCTTGCTGGCCAAAGGCCGGAAAGCCGGAGAAGAACACCAGCGTGGTGGCGTGGAACAGAAAGATCGCCTCGTTGGTATAGGCGGGCCAGCCAAGACGCAACATGGTGGGCCATTCGATCCGGCGGAACTTGTTCCAGCCGGTTATGCCATAAGCCTCGGCCGCCTCCAGATCCCCCTTGGGGATCGACCGCAGCGCGCCAAAGAAGATCTCTGCCGAATAGGCCGAGGTGTTGAGGAACAGCACGAACAGCGCGCCCGCCCAGGCCTTGGTTGTCCAACTGGTGGCGATGGTCAGACCGAACAGCTCAATCCCGGTGCGTGGCAGCAGAACCAGCGCCTCATAGGCCAGAAAGAACTGAATGAACAAAGGAGAGCCGCGGAACACAAAGATGAACCATTCCGCGGGCTTGCGCAGCCACGCATGGCGCGATGCCTTGGCCAGCGCCAGCGCATTGGCCAGAAAGAACCCGAAAAACAGCGCCAGCACCCCGAAATACACGTTCCACATCAGGCCAGAGCCGATCAGTGTGAACTCCTGGCACAGCGTGAAATCCTTTTTCGGCAGAAGGTTTTCGCCAATGCCGATAGAGCGCAGACCATAATCTTGGATCGTTTGCCAGCAGCTCATGCGCCCGCCCTCCGCATGGCTTCACCGGCGGCGGTGGCCTGCCCTTTGGACAGCCGGTTCGACAGGCGCTTCAGAAAGATTTCAGAGACCCGCGTCATGGTCAGGTAAAACACCATCAGGCCAAGAAAGTAATAAAGCCGCCAGTCGCCGTGCGGATATTCGTAGACCTGCGTCTTCGATCCGCCCAACTCTCGCGCATAGTAAACGATGTCCTTGACCCCCAAAAGAAACAGCAGCGGCGTCGCCTTGATCAGGATCATCCAAAGGTTCGACAGGCCGGGCAGGGCATAGACCCACATCTGCGGAATAAGGATGCGGCGGAACACCTGTCCATGGCTCATGCCATAGGCCTCGGCGGTTTCCAGTTGCGCGCGCGGCACGGCCTGCATCGCACCATACATCACATTGGCGACAAAGGCGCCAAACACGATGGCAAAGGTAAAGACTGCCAGAAAGAAACCGTACATCTGAAATGCCAGCGGAGAAGAGGTGGCCAGCGGCACCTTGGCCTCTGCGCAAACGCGAAACTCCAGCCCCTGCCAGGGCCAGGCCGATCCGGCGGGACAGACCGCAAGGCTTTTGACGTATTCGATGCCCTGATCCAGCGCGATCACGAAGAACATGAAAAAGATGATGTCGGGAATGCCGCGCACCATCGCGATATAGGCCTTGCCGATCCAGCGCAGCGGAGCCACGGGCGAACGGGCCATGGTGGCCCCGCCAAAGCCGAAGATCATGGCCGCAGGTGCCGTGACCGCCAGAAGGATCAGCACGATCACGAAAGACCAGTAGAAATCCAGATGCTTGCCAGAGGTCAGATAGCACGAAAGCCAGGTCAGGCCCTCTATGGCCTTGGGATCGGCGCAGGCGGAAAACATCGGGTCGGTCCCTCGCGGCGGTCGGGGGAAAGGGGTGGCCCCGCCGGATCAGGCGGGGCCGGAGAACAGGCAGTGGCAGATTACCAGGTCTTGGCTTCGGCGCCGAAGAACTCGGTGATCATGGCGTTCAGCGTGCCGTCCTTTTTCATGGAATCGATGCCCGCATCGAACTTGCCGCGCAGCTCGGCATCCGACTTGCGGAAGGCCATGCCGACGCCGCCGCCGATCACTTCTTCCTTGTCCAGCAACACCAGCGCGCCACCGGATTCAGCCGCGATCGGAACCAGATAGTCCTTGTCGGCCAGCACGGCCACAGCCTCGCCGTTCTTCACGGCCGCAACGGTTTCTTCGGGCGTGGCATATTCGACCAGCGTCATGCCATTCTCGGCCACGAACGCCGCCTGGATGGTCGAGGTTTGTGCCGCGACCGGACCCGATTTCAGATCGGTGTCCTTGGCCAGCGCCAGATAGGCCGACGAGGCCGGCGGGATATAGGGCTGGCTGAAATCGACAACCTCACCCCGCTCTGGCGTGATCGACATGCCGGCGATGATCACGTCATAATTGCCCGATTGCAGGTTGGGGATGATGCTGTCCCACTCATTCGTGGTCCAGGTGCAGTTCAGGCTGGCGCGCTTGCACAGCTCGTCGCCGAACTTGCGTTCGAACCCGTCAACCTCACCCTTGTCGTTGATGAAGTTGTAGGGAGGGTAGGCCCCCTCGGTGCCCAGACGCACGACATCCTGGGCGAAAGCGGCAGTGCCAAGGGTGGCAAGCGCGGCGGCAAGTAGCAGTTTTTTCATTGTTAACTCCCTGAAACGGTCTGTGGTTAGGCGGCTGTTGCGGAAAGGAACCCGCGCAGCCGTTCGGTTTTTGGGTTGCCGAACAATTCGGCGGGCGCGCCCTGTTCCTCGATCTTGCCTTGATGCAGGAAGATCACATGGTCGGAACAATCGGCGGCCAGCTTCATGTCATGGGTGACCAGCAGCATGGTACGCCCCTCGTC
>CALRKX020000279.1:0-4254 GCA_943368305.1 Erythrobacter sanguineus | reverse complement strand
CGGAAAGGTGTTGAAATGGCATCACGCGCAAGAATGGTGGTCGGTCTTTTACTGGCTGGTCTGGCAGGGGTGCCCGTTGCCGCCACGGCTGAAACCCGCAGCACGCCGCAGCCAGAAGAGGTGGCGCTGCTCGTCTCTTGCGGTGATCTTCGCAGCGAGGTTGCAGCCGCGCATCCCGAATGCCAACCACGGCGCGCCGTCCGCGCCCAGCGGATGCAGGTGGTTTCCGACCGCGACACCACACCTCAGCCCCGCCGCATCAAGGCGTTGCCCTGGCTGATCGGCGTCTATAACTGATCCGCCCCAAAGCGGCTGTTGACAGGCTGCACGGCGCTGCGCAACCTGCGCAAAAGCGCCAGCTTCGCCAAAGGACCAGCCTCAAAGGATCTGCCCCGTGCCCGTCGGTCGTTTGTTTCTCAGCCTTTGCCTGACCGCCATGCTGGCCACAGGGCCAGCCCTTGCCCAATCGGGCAATTTCGAGATCGAGCTGAACAGCGCCAGCGATGTCGAAGGGGCCTGCCGGCTGACCTTTGTTGCCACCAACAACACCGGCACAGCGCTGACCGAAGCCGCCTATGAAGTGGCAGCGTTTGATGCCGCAGGCGTCGTATCGCAACTACTGGTGCTGGAGTTTGGCGCGTTGCCAACTGCCAAGACCCGCGTGGTGCAGTTCGACCTGCCCGGCGCGAAATGCGAGGCGATCTCACGCCTGTTGGTCAACGGGCAGGACACCTGTCAGGCGGCGGACGGACCAAAAGACATCTGCCTGAAATCCCTCTCGGCCTCGTCCCGCATCGCCACCATGCCCTTTGGGCTGTAGGCGGGGCAAACCAAAGGGCAGTCTGGCGAAGGCCATCGCCTTCGCCACGCGATACGGCAGCAAACTGAACCACCATGCCCCCAAGAGGCCAGCGTCCGGCGGGCGTTGGCATCTTGGAGTCATGGTGGAACCGTCTTGGGTGGACAGGTCGCGCACGGGCGGGGAAACGCGGGGCGTTTCCTGATCCGCCCAAATGCAGGGGGCGCCCCCCCCTTCCGCCCGACCCCAGCGTAAAACCCCCAAGCACACGGAAAAACCCGAACCCGTTTGGCCCTAGCGTCACAACGTCCCGGTCAAACCCAGTCGCCTGACGCGGACCGACCTGCTCTTCAATCCCCATCTGCGCCAATGTCACTGGCTTGGGCGACAGGTTGAACAGGCACAGCACCGCCCCTGCCCCCTCACCGCGGACAAAGCCCAAGACAGGATCTGGCAGGGTCAGAAACCGCGTTCCCGCCGCACCGTGCAGCGCGGGCATCGCCCGACGGAACGCCAGCATCCCGCGATAGGTCTCCAGCACCGACCCGTCCACCCCCGCCTGCCCCGCCACATGGCGTGCCAGTTGTGGCGCCTTGACCGGCAGCCAAGGCGTGCCGGAGGTAAAGCCGCCATTGGCCGAGCCATCCCACACCATCGGGGTTCTTGTGCCATCGCGGCCCACGGGTTCGGGCCAGAATGCAATGCCCTGCGGATCGGTCAGCTCTTCGAACACCAGCGCGGTGTCGGTCTGGCCCAACTCTTCGCCCTGCCACAGACAGATCGAGCCCTGGAACGACAACAGCAAACACCCTGCCTGCCGCGCCAGCGCCTCGGGGCTGGCCCCGAACGGGGCCCAGCGACTGACCTGCCGCATCACATCATGGTTCGACAGCGCCCACATCGGCCAGCCCTCCGGCGCGCCGTCAAAGAACGCCTCGATCCGCTTGCGGAAGAAATCGGGGGTGTATTCCGTCCCGAACATTTCGAAACTATAGCACTGATGCAGGCGGCCCGGCGCGGTGTATTGGCCCATCATCGCAATCGCATGATGGCTTTCGCCCACCTCGCCGACCGAAGTGGTGCCGGGGTAGCCGTCCAGCACCCGCCGCACCCGCTCCAGCCAGCCGATGTTCTCGGGCTGGTTCTTTGAAAACAGGTGGTACTGCATCTCATAGGGGTTGGCGTCGGGCTTGTCCTTGTTCCGCCAGTCGGCGGCATCGCTGCGCAACCGCTGATCGTGGAAAAAGTAGTTCACCGTATCAAAGCGGAACCCGTCCACTCCCCGGTCCAGCCAGAAGCGCAGGGTTTCCTCGTGCCAGTCCAGCACGTCGGGATTGTGAAAGTTCAGGTCAGGCTGGCTGGCCAGAAAGTTGTGGAAATAATACTGGTGCCGCCGCGCATCCCATGTCCAGGCCGATCCACCAAACACCGAAAGCCAGTTGTTGGGCGGCGTGCCATCGGGGTTGGGGTCAGCCCAGACATACCAGTCGGCCTTGGGGTTCAGCCGGTCCTTGCGGCTTTCGGCAAAGGCAGGGTGCTGGTCGGACGAATGGTTCAAGACCTGATCGATGATCACCTTCAGGCCCAGATCATGAGCGGCGGCGATCAGATCGTCAAAATCCGCCAAAGTGCCGAACACCGGATCGACATTGCGGTAATCCGACACATCATAACCCATGTCGCGCATGGGCGAGGTGAAGAATGGCGACAGCCAGACCGCATCACAGCCCAGTTGGGCGATATGCGTCAACCGGCGGGTAATCCCCCTCAGATCGCCCACCCCGTCACCGTTGTCGTCCTGAAACGACCGGGGATAGACCTGATACACCACCGCGCCACGCCACCACTCGCCCATGCCCGTTGCCTCTTTTCCTTGGGTTTTTCATAGTCTAGCGGGGTTTTCCGCAGTGCAGAACCCGCAATCTGGCGTGCCAGCGGGCAATTGTGGTGGTGACAATATTGCCGTTGACCCTTGGGGCGCGGAGGCGCAATTTGCCCGTCTTGCAGGAGAACCGCCATGTCAATCGCCGCAGCGCCCGCCCGCGCGCCCCTTGTCACACCTGTCCTGATTGCCGGATGCCTGATCCTGATGCTGGGCTTTTCCATCCGGGCCAGCTTTGGCGTCTTCCAACTGCCCATCGCGACAGAGTTCCATTGGGCGCGCGCCGACTTTTCGCTGGCCATTGCCATCCAGAATCTGGCCTGGGGCATCGGCCAACCGATCTTTGGCGCGCTGGCCGAGAAATTCGGCGACCGCAAAGCGGTGATCCTTGGCGCGAACATGTATGCGGCAGGGCTGGTGGCCTCGTCCTTCGCGGTCACGCCTGGGCAGCATTGGCTGCTGGAGATCATCGTCGGCTTTGGCATCGCGGGCACCGGCTTTGGCGTGGTTCTGGCGGTGGTGGGGCGCGCCTCCTCGCCCGAAAACCGCAGCCTGGCCTTGGGCATCGCCACCGCCGCCGGGTCGGCAGGCCAAGTCTTCGGGGCGCCCCTGGCCGAAGGGCTGTTGTCCTTCATGCCTTGGCAATCGGTGTTTCTTGTCTTTGCCGCACTGATCCTGTGCGCCCTGTTCGCCGTGCCCTTCCTGCGTTCGCCCCATGTCGCCACCCGGGCGGAACTGGAGGAATCCATCGGCACCGTCGTGAAGCGGGCGTTCAAAGACCCGTCCTTCACCATGATCTTCCTTGGGTTCTTTTCCTGCGGCTATCAACTGGCCTTCATCACCGCCCACTTTCCGGCCTTTGTGACAGAGCGCTGCGGCCCCATCGCGGCGGGGGGCATTCTGGCCGATATGGGCATCACCACCACCTCGGCACTGGGGGCGATTGCCATTTCGGTCATCGGCATCTTCAACATCGCCGGGTCGATCTTTGCCGGGGCGATGGGCAAGCGGTACACCAAGAAATACTTGTTGTCGGGCATCTATGTCGCCCGCACCGTGGCCGCCGCTATCTTCATCAGCCTGCCGATGACGCCTGCTTCGGTCCTGATCTTTTCCGCCGTGATGGGTGCGCTGTGGCTGGCCACCGTGCCGCTGACCTCTGGTCTGGTGGCGCATATCTATGGCTTGCGCTATATGGGCACGCTTTACGGCATCGTGTTTCTGTCGCACCAGATCGGCGGGTTCCTGGGCGTCTGGCTGGGCGGCAAGATGTATGACCTGACCGGCGATTACACCCTTGTGTGGTGGATCGGCGTCGGAGTAGGGGCGTTTTCGGCCATCGTCCACCTGCCCGTGCGGGAAAAGCCGCTGATGGCGCAACCGGCCTGAGCCCATGAAAACCGGCATCGCCGCCCTGGTTCTGGGCTATGTCCTGTCGCAGTTCTACCGCGCTTTTCTGGCGGTTCTGACGCCCGTGCTGGCGCAAGATCTTGGCGCCACGCCAGAGGTGCTGGCTGATGCCTCGGGCTGGTGGTTCCTGGCCTTTGCCGCCATGCAACTGCCGGTGGGGGCG
>CALRKX020000278.1:0-4256 GCA_943368305.1 Erythrobacter sanguineus | reverse complement strand
ACAAAGCCGCTCCAGCAGGCGCGCGAGGCCTGCCATCACATCCGCCTGCAGCCCGATCGGCTCTGGCAGCGTCATCCGCACCCCGAAATGCGGGGCGTCCGGTTCTGCTGCTACCGGCTCGACCTGCGCGCCCAACGCCTGATCCAGCCGCAGCACCAGACCCGCCCCGAACCGCCGCGCCAAGGGCGCGCGTGGCAGATGGACCAGATCGGCAATGCGCGATAGACCGACCCGCGCCAGCGCCTCGACGGTGTCGTGATCGACCCGCAGCGCCGTGACCGGCAGATGCCCGATGCCGGTCGCCAGTCGCCCATCGGCAACGATGCCGCCACCGTGGCGGGCCAGCGCATGGGCCGCCCCACGGGTTCCGGCAATGGCGCTGACGGCATGCAGTCCCGCCCGTTCCAACCGGGCCTGCAGATCATCGTGCAGATCGGCCTCACCGCCGAAGAGATGCGGCACGCCGGATATATCGGCCATCAGCCCGTCGGCACCATCGGTCGCCACCATCGGCGCATAGCGCCCGGCCCAACGCCGCAGGCTCGCCAGCGCCGCCGCCTCGCGGGCAAGGTCGGCCGGGCGGGTGGCAAGATCGGGACAGATGGCCCGGGCATCCGCCAGTGCCATGCCGCGGTGCAGGCCTTTTGCAGAAGCTGCCGTGTTCAGACAGTGCAGATGATCGGCATTGCCCGACCGATGGGTCAGGGCAAAGGGCCCCTCAAGGGGCCGTGTCCGCAGGCTCGTGTCGCTGGCGAGCCTCGGAAACCATATGGACAGCAGCCGACGCGCCATTCCAGTTCAAGATCCAACTTCCAATCGTTCCCTTTTTGTTCTTATTAAGTGTCCATTGATGCAGAGTCGAGTCCGCAGCAGTGCTGGCGACAGGTTCGCAATTCCAACGTGTCTCGGTGGCGTTGCTGCCTGCATCCTCGCGGATCAGCATCAGGCCGGTGGTGCGCCCCGCCTCGGCGGCCAGTTGCAGGCGGCGTCCGGCGGTAAGGGACAGGGGTTTTTCCGGCTCCGCGATGACCAGACTAACCGGAGCCGCGCGCAGGGCCTCCTCGATGCACCACAGCAGATCAATCTCGCCCGAGGGGCGAAAAAGGTGCAGCCGTTCGCCCACGCCTCGTGGCAACCCGCGCAGCATCGGCAGTTCGGGCACATGGGCGGGCAGAATCCAGACCAGCGGGCCGGGGTGCCGCACCGCCTGAAATAGCGCAAAGGCCCGGCGGCCGCGCCCTTCGGCCTCGTGCACGCGCCGCGCGCGAAGATCAAACGGGTCGGCGGGGGCCGGTTCAGGCCGCATCTTCCCTTACCCCTTCCGCCACGATCTGCAACAG
Source organism: Erythrobacter sanguineus (assembly GCA_943368305.1). Lineage (GTDB taxonomy): Bacteria > Pseudomonadota > Alphaproteobacteria > Rhodobacterales > Rhodobacteraceae > Fuscibacter. Next base: position 2,916 of record CALRKX020000278.1, on the reverse strand, counting down.
GCCGTCCGCCAAAGGGCGTTGCAGCCGCAGCGCGTCGGCTGCAGGTGCTGCCAGCCACAGCCGCCATTCCGCAGGCGTGGTCAGGATGACCGGCATCGCTTTGGGATGGACAGGGGCCACCTCGCGGTTGGGTGGACAGGTCAGAAACCCGAACAACTCAGCCGTCACCTCGCCCTCCTTCAGCTTGCGCACCGACGTCCATTCGGTGCGGATGCCCGCGAAGAAGGCCAAGGGGCGATCCTCGCCAAGCGCGAACCAGACCGGATGGTTGCGCGGCGCGCCGGGGCGGCTGTCGATCTCGGAGAAGCTGCTGAAGGGCACGAGGCAGCGGTTTTGAACCCCAAGCCAGCGTTTCCAATGGGGTGAGGCGACATTGCGGATGTTGGTCACGCCGGGATCGGTGCGCTTGCCCTCAAGAAAGATCTGCGGCGTTGGCATGCCCCAACGGGCCAAGGTCAGTTGCCAGCCACCGTTTGCTCCCTGACGGATGATCGGTGCTGGATAATCGGGGAAGATGCCCGCCATTTGTGGCAGGTTGCCAACCACATCCTCGAAAGCCTCGTCCTCCTCGACCATGTCATCAAAGACATGCCGCATGGCGTCTTGGGATTTGGTCTGGGAATAAAGGTTGCACATCGGAGCATCCAGAGTCGCGATAAAGGGGAATAACCTGGAACATTGACAGAACATATGCAGTGAGGAAAGTGCGAGGTTGCTGCGGCCGCTTCGGGAGGGGCGTCTAACCCCGGCTGACTGACGTGCAGATCGAAGAGTCAGAGTGAGGCCGGTTTCCCGGTGACGGGTTGAGGGCTGGGAGAGTGGCTCCCGGCGCCCGTCGCGGGAGATGTCCGATGGGCGTTGTAGAAGTTCTGGATCCGGTCGCACCGGCGCGGGCGGGTGGCTGGAAAGTGGATGTGAGCCGGGGCGAACGGAACGGGCGGGTGTCGTCCGAATGGTTCAACCGTCCCGATGATGAGCGGTATCTGTCACTCGACGATCTCTGGGCATCGGTGAAGGGCCGCTCCGAGCGCAGCCGCAGCCGCGTCGTGCAGACCGCCGACATCCGGGTCGAGGCTGCGCGCGACAACCCCGAGCGCTTGCATCTGATGCTGCCGAAGGCGCACGAACCTGTCGCGCCCACGCATTGGGCGTTTGGCCAGCTTGCAAGCATCGTCGGTGCCCCGGCGTCCTACCTGCGCCAACTGCCCGCGCCACTGGCAGGGATCAACCTGCAATACGGCCTGACCAACCACCGCGCCGAGCAGGTGAAGACCTTCGAGACGGAACATGGCCGTACCGAACTTCGCGCGGTGACCGGCCCCGACTATGGCCGCATCCATGACCACGAGCTGGTCGAGGCGGTGCAGCGCATCGCGGGCAATGGCACGGGCGACACGCGCTGGAAGGTGCCGGGGGTGCTCGACTGGTCGACCGGCGTCTACAACCCCGATGTCGAAATCAGCCGCGACACGACGACGCTCTATGCCTCGGACCGGGACGTCTTCCTGTTTCTCGTCGATGATCACAACCCGATCGAAGCGGGCAGGCTGCCGGACGGGTCCCCCGATCTCTACTTTCGGGGCTTCTACTGCTGGAATTCCGAGGTGGGCGCGAAGACACTTGGCATGGCCAGTTTTTACCTGCGGGCGGTGTGCCAGAACCGGAACCTCTGGGGCGTCGAGGATTTTCAGGAAATCACCATCCGTCACTCGAAGTATGCCGCCTCGCGCTTTGCCCAAGAGGCGGCACCAGCACTGACACGGTTTGCCAATTCCTCGCCGCAGGGATTTGCGAACGGCATCAAGGTGGCGCGGCAGCAGATCGTCGCGCGCACGGAGGAAGACCGGGACGACTTCCTGCGTAAGCGCGGCTTCTCGAAGGCCGAGTCCGGCAGGATCATCGAGAAGGTGCTGATGGAAGAGGGCCGCCCGCCCGAAAGCATCTTCGACTTCGTGCAGGGCATCACGCGGCTGGCGCGCGACAAGACCCAGCAGGATGCCCGCCTCGACATGGAAGGGCGCGCCAAGAAGCTCCTCGACCGGGTCGGCTGACGCTGGGCCCGACAACGCGACCGCCTGCATCGGCGGCGGTCGCGCTTTCCCCTTCAAACAGCATGCCGCTGGCCCCGCCCCGAGAGGGCAGGGGGCTTCGTCTTGCGCAATCAGCGAGACCCCCATGACCCCCCAGGAAGAAACCATCATCCTCGAGGCCCGTGATATCCTCGGTCGCTACTTCAGCCAGAACCCGGTCATCGGCAGCTGGCAGGCGCTGATGGACTATTGCGCGCTCACCGTCCGCGGACCGGTCGAGCGCTTCCACGTCCTCTATCTCGACCGCAAGAACCGCATCATCTCCGATGAGCTTCTCTCGACCGGCACGGTCGACCATGTCCCGGTCTATCCGCGCGAGGTGATCAAGCGGGCGCTGATGCTGAACGCCAGCGCCCTGATCCTGATCCACAACCACCCTTCGGGCGATCCGACGCCGTCGGGGGCCGATCTCAGCATGACCAAGGAGATTCAGAAGGGCTGCAGGTATCTCGGCTTGACGCTGCACGACCACATCATCGTCGGCGCCGGGACGGAGCTGAGCCTGCGAGCTTTGGGCAAGCTCTGAGGGCCCGTCGGACCCATCGCCGCCGCCCCTTCGAGGACGAGGGCGGCGGTTTGGTCTTTGACGGTGAAGCGGGGAGAGAGGCTTCCCGCGCCGTCGGAGATCTCCCCATGTTTGACCTGCCCTTGCCGACCCACCCGACCGCCGACGCGCGGGGCGTCCCGCCGCATTTTCCGACTGGCGGCCCTGAACTCCACCATCCCTTCGCCCTGACCCTGTCGCGCCGCGCACCGGCCGACCTTCTGTCGGGTCGGGCCGCCCCGCTGGTCCTCGCCCGCTTCGCGACGTTGGCAGAGGCCATGC
>CALRKX020000277.1:0-4269 GCA_943368305.1 Erythrobacter sanguineus | reverse complement strand
GATGGAGAAAAAGGCGGCGCGACCGGAATTCATCGGTTCGGCCTATATCGACAATGAGGATATTCCGGTGAACATGGGCGATGCGCTGGACCTGCTGGACGAGGATGCCGCGCTGAAAGAGGTGATGGGGCCGGGCTTCGTGGCGGTTTACAATTCGGTAAAGCGCAACGAATACAAAGAGTTCCTTCAAGTGATTTCCCCATGGGAACGCGAACACCTGCTGCTGAACGTGTGACCGATGAACCTTTTGCATGCAAATGACCGGACGGGGGAATACCCCCCGTCCTATTATGCCGCCACGCGCACCGACCTGCCCCCCTTCCCCGAACTGAAAGGCGAGGTGAAGGCCGATGTCTGCATTGTCGGCGCGGGATACACCGGCCTGTCGGCGGCGCTGCATCTGGCGCAAAAGGGCTATGATGTGGTGGTGGTCGAGGCCCATCGCGTGGGCTTTGGCGCCTCTGGCCGCAATGGCGGTCAGGTGGGATCGGGCCAGCGGCAGGATCAGCTTTGGCTGGAAAAGGCGGCGGGCCGCGAAAACGCCCATCGCATGTGGGACATGGCCGAAGAGGCCAAGGCGCTGGTGCGCGGGCTGATCGACAGCCATGCGATGCCGGTCGCCTGGCATGCCGGCATCGGCCATGCCTGCTGGACCGGCAGCGAAGTGACCCACACCCGCCATTATGCCGAAAAGCTGGCGCGCGACTATGGCTATACACAGTTGCAGCAACTGGACCGCGACGGGTTTCGCGCCATCGTCGGCTCGGCCGCCTATCAGGGCGGCGAGGTGGATTGGGGAGCGGGCCATGTGCATCCCTTGAACTATGCGCTGGGTCTGGCCAAGGCCGCAGCGGCGGCGGGTGCGCGGATTTTTGAACGGACAGAGGTGCATGAGGTGGTGCCGGGGGCCGCGCCCATCGTGCGCACCGGCCATGGCCGGGTTCTGGCCAAACAGGTGCTGCTGGCGGGCAACGGCTATCTGGGCAACCTGTCGCGCAGCGTGGCGGCGCGGGTGATGCCGATCAACAACTTCATCATCGCGACCGAGCCTTTGGGCGACCGCGCGGCGGCGGTTTTGTCAAAGCCCATCGCGGTTTGCGACACGAAGTTCGTGGTGAATTACTGGCGGTTGAGCGAGGATAACCGCCTGCTGTTCGGTGGCGGCGAAAGCTATGGCTATACATTCCCCGACATCGTCAAGACGGTGCGCAAGCCGATGCTGGAGGTTTATCCGCAACTGGCCGATGCGCGGATTGAGTATGCCTGGGGCGGCACGCTGGCGATTACGGTGAACCGGATGCCGTGCTTTGTGCGGGCGGGGCAGAATGTGCTGTCGGCATCGGGCTATTCGGGGCATGGGGTGGCGATGGCGACGCTGGCGGGCAAGGTGATGGCAGAGGCGGCGGCGGGCACGGCAGAGCGGTTTGACCTGATGGCCAACCTGCCGCAGCCACGCTTTCCCGGCGGGGTGGCGTTCCGCTGGCCGCTCTTGGCGCTGGCGATGACATGGTATTCGATGCGGGACCGGCTGGGGGTGTGATGATGCGGTTGGCTTTGTGGCAGGCGGGCTCGCCCGCAGAAGATGTGGCCAGCGGCCTTGCCGGGCTGGGCCGTGCCCTGGCGGCGGCGGCGGCTGCGGGGGCCGAGGTGCTGGTGGGGCCGGAAAGCTTTCTGCCCGGCTACAACTCTGACAATATCGCCCGGCTGGCGCAGCCGCGTGGGGGCGACTGGCATCAGGCGCTCGCCGAACTGGCGCGGCAGGCGGGCTGCGCGCTGGTTCTGGGCTATGCCGAGCGTGACGGCGAACAGGTCTTCAACTCTGCCGTAGCCTTTGGGGCCGACGGGGGGGAACTGGCGCATTACCGCAAGATTCAGCTTTATGGCCCGCGCGAAAAGGCGATTTATGCGCCGGGCGACCGTTATGCCACCTTTGCGCTGAACGGGCGAAGCTGTGGGCTGCTGATCTGCTATGATGTGGAGTTCGGCGCCCATGTCGCCGCCCTTGCCGCGCGCGGGGCAGAGGTGGTTCTGGTGCCCACCGCCAATATGATGCCCTATACCCATGTGGCCGAGGCGACGGTGCCCGCGATGGCCGCCAACAATGCGGTTGGCATCGTCTATGCCAATTACTGCGGGGTGGAGGGCGATCTGACCTATGCGGGCGGGTCGGTCATCACCGGCCCGCATGGCGAGGTGCTGGCAAAAGCGGGCCCGGCCCCGGCGCTGCTGATTGCCGATCTGCCACCGCGCGACCCGGCACGGATGTACAACATGACGGCAGACTATCGCGCCGCCATTTAGAACAGGAAATCGGCATCGGTCAACGTCAGGGCAAGGCCGGCAGAGGAGGTCAGCTCCAACCGCTCATCACCATAGCTGATCACGGCCCCCGTGGCGGTGGAGGTGATGGTCAGCGACGCGGCGGAATAGATGCGGCCCCAGTCGGACAGGTCAATGTGATCAAGGCCTTGCTGGAAATCCTGAATGTGATCGGCCTGTCCGTCGCGGGCCAGAACGAAAGTATCGGCCCCGGCCCCGCCGGTCATCTGGTCGCTGCCCGCGCCGTCATGCAGAAAGTCATCGCCCGCGCCACCGAACAGCATGTCTACCCCGGCGCTGCCGATCAGGCGGTCATCTGCACCCGTGCCAGTCAGGGTGCCAGCCCCTTGCAGCAGCGGACCCAGCGTAGACAGGTCGATGCCATAGTGCAGGATGCGGTCGCCCTGCGCATCGGTGGCAAAAATGTTGGCCATGCCCTGATAAACCGCCACGGTGATGCCCGTCACCGCCGCCAGCCCCTGCCCGGCTTCCAGCGGGACATTCAGCATTTTTGACAGCTCTCCCCCCGGCAGCACCTCGATCACAGACAGCCCGGCATCGGTGCCACCGGCAACGATGAACACCCGGCCCTGCGCCGTAAACTGCTCCAGCGCCGCGACATGGGCAAAGCGCGTGTCGCGGTCATCAACCAGTTGATCGGCCTGAAACAGCACGCCCAAGGAGTTTACCCGCAACGCCGTCAGTGAGGAGGAGCCAGTGGAGGCCACCACCGCAAAGGTTTGCCCAGCCACCTGCACCACCTCTGCCGCAGCCGGACCGTTGATCGCCAGCCCGTCATAGGGGCCCATGGCGTCGGTCAGTTCCAGCCCGCCCGCCGTAACCTGATACAGCGTTACGCCGCTTTCACTGGGCGACAGGGCCAACAGGAAATCGCGGCCATCTATGGTCATCTTGACCATGTCGCTGACGGTATCGACATGCGATTTCGCATCATCCTGAACCGACCCGATCAGCGTCAGCGCGCCGCTATCGGACAGACCGAAAAGGCGCAGCCCCGCCACCCCCTTTTGCGACAGAACCGCAAGGTCGCCCCCTGCCCGCTCGATCACCTCCATCGCAATGACGCCCATCAGGGTGCCTTCGCTGGTGGTGGCGCCGGGGCTACCCGAGAATTTGCCGTTGCTGTTCAGCGTGGTGGTGCGCAGCATGTCGCCCATGGTGGTGAACAGATACAGCCGCATGGTGCCGCTGGCATCCTGCACCGCCATGTCGCTGCCGGGTTGCGGGTCTGACCCGCTGCTGGCGCCTTGCGTCAGGGTAAGCTGGCCGGGCCGGCTGTCGGTGCGGCTTGCGAAGATCAGACGCAGATAGCCGCCGGTCTGCACCACGCCCAGCCCCTCGGCCACAAACGAGGTGCCCAGCTTATCCGCGCCGTAGGTGGTGATGGTTTGCAGCTGCATGGCCGGGGTCCGGGATGATCCGATCACCAGCCTGCCTGTGCAGGGTTAGCAATTCGCGCAGATCCCGCGGCAAAACCACGGCATCTGCGGCAGATTTTCGCGAAATTGCGCGCATCAGAACCAGCGGCCCACGGCCATCAGGCGCATGGTATCGGCGCGGCGGGCATCGGCCTTGTCGCGGGTGCTGAGGGTGGCGGCGGTCACCGTGGGCACCGCATCCAGCATGACGCAAGACAGCACCACCGCCTGCGCGGTGCCGGTAACACTGGGGACGGCGATGAAGGCGGCTGGGTACGTCCAGGTCACGGCCACCGTTGTCGAACCGGCCAGGGCGTGGGTGCAGATCTGGGTGCCATCGGCATAGCGGACAAATTCGCCATTCGCCCCGGTGCCGCGCTGAATGATCGCGCCGGTCGGCACGCCGATAGCCTGGCTGACGGTGCCCAGAATATTGCCGGGGCGGTAGAGCGTGGCATCAAGCTGCTGCCAGCCCGCCCCGACCTTGAGCACCCGGCCCGCCGTGGCATCG
>CALRKX020000276.1:0-4274 GCA_943368305.1 Erythrobacter sanguineus | reverse complement strand
AGCCCGGCCACCAATGCGATGCTGCGGTCGCACTCCAAAGGGGTTGCTCGCAACTCGCTGCACATGAAGGGCCAGGCGGCGGACCTGCGGCTGAAATCGCGCAGCGTGGGCCAGATGGCGCGGGCGGCCAAGGCCTGCGCCGCAGGTGGCGTCGGCACCTATCCGCGGTCAGACTTCGTTCATATGGATTGCGGCCCGCTGCGGACCTGGGGCGGCTGAAGCCCGATCTGAAACCGTCAAATCAATAAAATTTGAAAAGCGGCGTCCGTTCAGGGCGCCTTTTTCCTATGCAGCCGCCGGGTTGTTTCAGGTCTGTGGACGATCACTCGTCATGTGAAAGTGCCGCTTGCCCCGCCCGCCCCCGGAACCCCTGCGCCACCACGAACTTTTCCGAACTGTCCGACCGGCTGGCCGGCGGTTTGACATTCGCCACCTTGCGGAAGCTCTTTTTCAGCAGGGTCTGCATTTCAATCTCGGCGCCCCCGGCCAGCACCTTGGCAACAAAGGTGCCGCCGTCTTCCAGCACATCAAAGGCAAACTCCAGCGCGGCCTCGATCAGGGCGATGATGCGCAAATGGTCGGTGCCCTTGTGGCCGCTGGCCGCTGCGGCCATATCGCTCATCACCACATCGGCCTTGCCGCCCAGCCAGCCCTTGACCAATTCATCCGCGCCTTCGGACAAGAAATCGAGCTGGTGCAGCTCTGCCCCCGAAATGGCCTCGATCTCTTGCAGATCGACACCCAGCACCGTGCCCACCGGCTTTTTCGGGTTCTGCGACAGCGCATTCACCCGCACCACCGCCACCTGACACCAGCCCCCCGGCGCGCAGCCAAGGTCAACCACCCGCGCGCCCGGCTTCAGGAAGCCGTATTTGTCGTCCAGCTCCAGAATCTTGTAGGCCGCGCGCCCGCGATAGCCCTCGCGCTTGGCACGCTGGACATAGGGGTCGTTCAACTGCCGCTCCAGCCACAGGGTGGAACTGAGCTTGCGCCCCTTGGCGGTTTTCACCCGCACCCGCAGATCGCGCTGGCCCCGGCCAGAAGTGTTCTTTTCCGTCATAGCTTCGGTCCGTCTTCCAGAACGCCATCCGCGCTCATCTGGGCATACAGCAGCCCTTCCCGCAGGCCCCGGTCTGCCACCGACAGCCGGTCGGTCGGCCATATCCGCATCAGCGCCTGAAGGATAGCCGCGCCGGACATGATCAGCGTATGCCGGTCGCGCCCAATGCGCGGATCGGTGCGCCGCCCGTCAGGGCCAAGCGACAGATAATCGCGGATCACCGTGTCAATCTGGTCCGATGTCATCTCCAGCCCGTCCACCTTGGTCCGGTCATAGCGGCGCAGGCCCAGATGGCTGGCGGCAACGGTTGTCACAGTGCCGCTGGTCCCGATGATCTGAAACCCCTCGCGTGGCTGCGCGGCGTTATAGGGGCTGAACGAGGACAGGTTCTCTTCAAAAAACCAACTCATCAAGGCAAAGCGCGCGCCGTCGTCTTCAACATCCTGAAACTGGTCTTTCAGCGTGGCGACCCCAAGGGGCACGGAAATCCAGTCCACCACCCGCGCGCCCCCCACAGGCTGGCCCTGAAACCCGCGGTGCAGGCCCATGATGGCACGGGCGCGGTCGGTCGGGTCCACGCCTGACAGGTCGATCCAGACCAGTTCGGTCGATCCGCCGCCAATATCCACGACCAAAAGCTGCTCGGTCCGGGCCGTGACCAGCGGAGCGCAGGAAATCACCGCCAGCCGCGCCTCTTCCTCGGCAGGGATGATTTCCACCTCAAGCCCGATCTCACGCCGGATCTGGCGCATGAAATCCTTGGAATTGCGCGCCCGCCGGCAGGCCTCGGTCGCGACCAGACGCATTCGCGTAACGCCCTGAGTCTCGATCTTTTTCTGGCAGATCCGCAGCGCCTGCATCGTGCGCCCCATCGAGGCACGACTAAGCCTGCCCGAAGCCTCCAGCCCGGCACCCAGTTGCACGGTCTTGGAAAAGCTGTCCAAGACATGAAACTGGCTGCCACGGGGTTCGGCAATCAGCATGCGGCACGAATTCGTGCCCAGATCCACGGCAGCATATAGCCCGCCGGGACGAGGTTTGTCAGCGGCAGACGGGTAAGACCGACGGGAAGCGCCCTTCGACGCCTCTACCGCAGGGCTGTTCGCGTCCGCCGCTAGGGGACGCTCGGGCGTCATGACCGCCCTCCATATGTGGTTGCCCTCAAGGTAACGACGCGATGACCATGTTGCAAGCACCGATCCTGCCGCCAACGGGGGCCAAAGATGTTCATGACTTGCATGAATAATTCTCCGATCCCGGCCACTGGCCCGAATCCGCGTGGCACGCTAGCAAGCCATGGGTCGCAAGCGACGCGGGCCATGTCGAAATCCGACCCTGCCTGTCGCGGACAGGCGCTTAGAACGGATGCAGAGGTCAGAGGAGAATCAGCGGTATGCCCGAAGTCACCGTGGTGATGTGGCGCGATATTCCGGCGCAGGTCATCGTTGGCAAAGGCCGACGCGGATCAAAGGTGCAGTTGCCAGAGCGTTTTGAACAGGCGATCGACCGCTGTGCCATGAAGATTGGCGCCCGCGACAGCGATTCATATCTGGCCGAATGGCGCAAGGCGCCCGCCTATGAGGTTGACGGCGATCCGGATGAGATCGCCAAGACCGAGGCGGCGCGGCTGGAGGCCGAATACGACACCGACCGTATCAAACAGCTCATCGCCGCCGATGGCTGGGCTACCCCGAAGGAGTAAGGCGATGGCCCTGAGTTTTTTCCGCAAGGACACCAAAGAGGCCCCCGCCGGCCAAAGCGCCGAGGTCGAGGCCTTTCTGAAAGGTTATTCGATCGAGGTGATGCCCCGCACCGCCGAAAAGGTCGAAGATTTCCGCGCCCTGCTGCCCACCGGCACCCGCGTGTACATCGCCCATATCGACGGCACCCCGATTGAGGACATGGTGGCAACCGCGCGCCGCATCGGAGCCGAAGGCTATGACGTGATGCCTCACTTCCCGGCGCGCATCATAAAGGACAAGGCGACGCTGACCGATTGGGTTGGGCGTTACAAGGATGTGGGCGTCCGGCAAGGATTGCTGCTGGCGGGTGGAGTGACCAATCCGGTTGGCGACTATGCCACGTCGATGCAATTGCTGGAGTCGGGGGCGTTTGACGGGTTTGACCGCCTGCATGTGGCAGGCCACCCCGAAGGCAACAAGGACATTGACCCCGATGGCTCGGATCGCATGGTGATGGAAGCCGCGCGCTGGAAATCGGCCTTCGCCGAGCGCACCGATGCCAAGATGGCGATGGCCACCCAGTTCTGCTTTGAGGCCAAGCCGGTGATTGACTGGGCGAACCGTCTGGCCGCCGAAGGCATCAAGCTGCCGGTGCATATCGGCGTGGCTGGCCCGGCCAAGCTGCAAACGCTGATCAAATTCGCCATTTCCTGCGGCGTCGGCGCGTCCTTGCGTGTGCTGCAAAAGCGGGCGATGGATGTGACCAAGCTGCTGTTGCCCTATGAGCCGACCGAGTTTGTGGCCGAACTGGCCGCGCACAAGGCGGCCAATCCGGGCTTTGGCATCGAACAGGTCCATTTCTTCCCGCTGGGCGGCATCAAGACCAATGCCCAATGGGCCACCGACAATGGCGGCGCCTCGGGCCGTCCTGCAAACGCCTAAGACAAAGGTTTAAGAATGACCCGCACCGTCGTTGAATCCAAAACGAAAACCGTCATCATCGGCTTTGATGAACCCTTCTGCGTCATTGGCGAGCGCATCAACCCAACCGGGCGCAAGAAGCTGGCCGCCGAACTGGAGGCGGGCAATTTTGAAACCGTCATCAAGGACGCGCTGGAGCAGGTGGCCTGTGGCGCGACCGTGCTTGACATCAACTCTGGCGCTGTCTTCACCAATATGATGGCGCAAGACCCGCGCTATGCCGACAACAACTTTGTCGAACCGCCGCTGATGAAGGCGCTGATCGAGATTGTTCAGCAAACCGTTGACGTGCCGTTGTGCATCGACTCTTCGGTTCCCGGCGCGCTGGAGGCGGGCCTGATGGCTTGCGAAGGCCGCCCGCTGCTGAACTCGGTCACAGGCGAGGAGGAACGGCTGGAGCTGGTTCTGCCGCTGGTCAAGAAATACAATGTGCCGGTCGTGGCGATTTCGAACGACGACACCGGCATTTCGCCCGACCCGGATGTGCGCTTTGCCGTGGCGAAAAAGATCGTCCAGCGCGCCGCCGATTTCGGTATTCCGGCACATGACAT
>CALRKX020000275.1:0-4283 GCA_943368305.1 Erythrobacter sanguineus | reverse complement strand
CTGACATCTTCGATGTGAACGAAGCGCTCTACCGCTGAGCTAATCGCCCGTGGCGGGGTTATTAGCCCGCTTCCCCATCCTCTGCAAGAGGTTCCGCGCCGGTATTTTTCGCCGGTTTTGCCCCGCTCCGCTTGAGCTTGACCTGCATCATGCTGCCGGTGCCCTGCGGGCGGGTCTTGGCAACATGCATCCGGCCAAGTCCCGGCAGATGCAGCGCATCGCCCTTTTCCAGATGGCTGCCGACTTCTGCCAGAAAAGCCTCGACCACCGAGCGCACCTTGGCCTTCTTGGTATCCGTAACCTCGGCAACCCTGGCCACCAGCTCTTTCAGCCGGGTCACGGCGACGGCGGCGGCATCCTCGACCGCCTCGGTCATCACCTCCAGCACCGGCGTTGCGGGGGCCGCCGCCGCTGCTGGCTTCGGGGTCTTGGGCGCGGTTGCTTTTGCAACGGCAGGCTTTGCGGCGGCTGGCTTTGCGGTCGCCTTGGTCGTGCGGGTCGGTTTCGGCGTGGCGGCCTTCGCTTCGGCCGCCTTGACGGTCACGGCACGGTTGCGGGGAGCCTTGGGGGCGGCGGGTTTCTTGTCTGCGGGCGAGGTCATTGCCAATCTCCGGCTGGTTTGGCGGCAGCTTATGGCGGATGGCGGGACAAATCCACTTCATTCAAGGGATTATCCATGGGCACGCAACGAAAACGGGCGCGCAGGTTGCCCGGCGCGCCCGTCTGTTGCCTTTGACCGATCAGTGCGCCGTGGCGCCAGCAGAGGCTTGCGCCGCAGCCTGCCGGGCTGCCGCCGCGGCCTCTTCCGCCGCCTCGTCCCATTCCACAGCCACCGGCTGACGCACCAAGGCCTGCGCCAGCACCTCGCGCACATGGGTGACGGGGATGATGGTCAGACCCGACTTCACATTCTCGGGGATGTCGGCCAGATCCTTTTCATTCTCTTCGGGAATGAACACGGTCTTGATGCCGCCCCGCAGCGCCGCCAGCAGCTTTTCCTTAAGCCCGCCAATGGCGCTTGCATTGCCGCGCAAGGTGACCTCGCCGGTCATAGCAATATCCTTGCGCACCGGAATGCCGGTCAGAACCGAGACAATCGCCGTCACCATGGCAAGGCCGGCCGAAGGCCCGTCTTTCGGGGTCGCTCCATCGGGGACGTGAACGTGAATGTCCATCGTCTCGAACTTGGGCGGTTTCACCCCGATCTGGGGGCTGATCGAGCGCACATAGCTGGACGCCGCCTCGATGGATTCCTTCATCACATCGCCCAGCTTCCCGGTGGTCTTCATCCGGCCCTTGCCCGGCAGCTTCAAGGCTTCGATCTGCAACAGATCGCCGCCCACGCTGGTCCAGGCCAGACCCGTCACCACGCCCACCTGATCTTCCTTCTCGGCCAGACCAAAGCGGTGGCGCTGCACGCCCAGATATTCCTCGGCCTTGGCGGGATCGACATGAACCGCCTTGGTCTTTTTCTTCAGAATATCCGTCACGGCCTTGCGCGCCAGCTTGGCAATCTCACGCTCAAGGTTCCGCACGCCCGCTTCGCGTGTGTAATAACGGATCACATGGGTCAGCGCCGCGTCCGTCACCTCGAACTCGCCCTTTTTCAGACCGTTCGCGGCAATCTGCTTTTGCAGCAGGTGGCCCTTGGCGATCTCGCGCTTTTCATCCTCGGTATAGCCAGCCAGCGGAATGATCTCCATCCGGTCCAGCAAAGGCCCCGGCATATTGTAGCTGTTGGCCGTGGTGATGAACATCACGTTGGACAGATCGTATTCCACCTCAAGATAGTGGTCCACGAAGGTGCTGTTCTGTTCGGGGTCCAGCACCTCCAGCAGCGCGCTGGCCGGGTCGCCCCGGAAATCCTGCCCCATCTTGTCAATTTCATCCAGCAAGATCAGCGGGTTGGTCGTCTTCGCCTTTTTCAGCGCCTGAATGATCTTACCCGGCATCGACCCGATATAGGTCCGACGGTGGCCGCGAATTTCGCTTTCATCCCGCACGCCGCCCAGCGAAATGCGGATGAACTCACGCCCCGTGGCCTTGGCCACCGAACGCCCAAGCGAGGTTTTCCCCACACCCGGAGGGCCGACAAGGCACAGGATCGGGCCTTTCAGCTTGGCCGACCGCGCCTGCACCGCCAGATATTCGACGATGCGCTCTTTCACCTTGTCCAGACCATAGTGGTCGGCGTCCAAAATCTTCTGCGCGCCCTCAAGGTCTTTCTTGACGCGGGATTTGGTGCCCCATGGCACGCCCAAGAGCCAATCAAGGTAGTTGCGAACGACGGTCGCCTCGGCGCTCATCGGGCTCATGGATTTCAGCTTTTTCAGCTCGGCATCGGCCTTTTCGCGCGCCTCTTTCGACAGCGCGGTCTTCTTGATGCGGTCTTCCAGCTCTTTCAGCTCGTTCTGGCCTTCTTCGCCGTCGCCAAGCTCCTTCTGAATGGCCTTCATCTGCTCATTCAGATAGTATTCGCGCTGCGTCTTCTCCATCTGGGTCTTGACGCGGCTCTTGATCTTTTTCTCTACCTGCAGGACCGACATTTCGCCCTGCATGTGGCCGTAAACCTTCTCCAGCCGTTCGGCAACGTCCAGGGTTTCCAGAACTTCCTGCTTCAGCCCGACATCAATGCCCAGATGCCCGGCGACCAGATCGGCCAGCCGCGCCGGCTCACGGGTTTCGGCCACGGCTGCCAGCGCCTCTTCGGGGATGTTCTTCTTGATCTTGGCATAGCGTTCGAATTCGTCGCCCACCGTGCGCAACAGCGCCTCGACCGAGGCCTGATCGCCCGGGGTTTCGGACAGCACTTCGGCCCGCGCCTCGAAGAAGGCGGGGTTGTCGATGAATTCGGTGATCTTGACGCGCGCCTTGCCCTCGACCAGCACCTTCACGGTGCCGTCGGGCAGTTTCAGCAGTTGCAGCACATTGGCCAGAACGCCCGTGCGGTAAATGCCATCCGTCGTCGGGTCATCGACCGTGGGGTCGACCTGCGACGAAAGCAGGATCTGCTTGTCATCCGCCATAACCTCTTCCAGCGCCTTGACCGACTTTTCGCGGCCAACGAACAAGGGAACGATCATGTGGGGGAAGACCACGATGTCCCGCAAAGGCAGAACCGGGAAGCTCGTGGAAAGAATATCCGTCATATCGCGTTTCCTTAGTGGCAGGAGCGCCCGGCCCCGGTGATCGGCAGCACTTGGGCCCTCCCCTCGTATCGGTATATCTGGGGGGCAGGCCCGGGGGTGTCAACCATGCGGCATCTGATCATGCCGTTACATCCCCGTTACAGCAAGCGACAATCCCGGCGAATTGTTGGCACTGCGCGGGTGTTACAACGGCGCAATATCGCCCCCTGCACGCTGGGCGTGAAAATCGGCGACAAAGGATTGCAGACGGCCCGCTTCAATTGCGTCGCGCAGGCCCTGCATCAGTTCCTGAAAGTAATGCAGGTTGTGCCAGGTCAGCAGCATCGAGCTGATGATTTCCTGCGATTTCATCACGTGGTGCAGATAGGCGCGGCTGTAATTGCGGCAGGCCGGGCAGGTGCAATCTTCGTCGAGAGGGCGCGGGTCATCCATGTGGCGCGCGTTCTTGATGTTCACCTGCCCCCGGCGCGTCCAGGCCTGCCCGGTGCGCCCTGACCGGCTGGGCAGCACGCAATCCATCATGTCGATGCCGCGCTCCACCGCGCCCACGATGTCATCGGGCTTGCCGACGCCCATCAGATAACGCGGCTTGTCTTCGGGCAGAAAGCCGGTGGCATAGTCGAGGACCTGGAACATGATCTCCTGCCCTTCACCAACCGCCAGCCCGCCAACAGCATAGCCATCGAACCCGATGTCTTTCAGCGCCGTCGCCGATTCCTCGCGCAGGGCGCGGTTGTCGCCGCCCTGCATGATGCCGAACAGGGCATGGCCGGGCCGGTCGCCAAAGGCGTCGCGGCTGCGCTCTGCCCAGCGCATCGACAGGCGCATCGACTTGGCCAAGGTCGCCTCATCCGCAGGCAGCGCGGGGCATTCGTCGAAACACATCACGATGTCGCTGCCCAGCAGGCGCTGAATCTCCATGCTGCGTTCGGGCGTCAGGTGGTGCTTTGATCCGTCGATATGGCTGCGAAAGGTCACGCCCTCTTCGGTCAGCTTGCGCAGATCGGCCAGGCTCATCACCTGAAACCCGCCGGAATCGGTCAGGATCGGACGCTCCCAGTTCATAAAGCGATGCAGCCCGCCAAGCCGGTCAATCCGCTCCGCCGTGGGGCGCAACATCAGGTGATAGGTGTT
>CALRKX020000274.1:0-4284 GCA_943368305.1 Erythrobacter sanguineus | reverse complement strand
CCATCGATACGCGAACTGCAGCACCGTCCACTGTCCAAGGTTCGTCGCCCCAGGCTTCAAAGATTCGCCCGCCTTCGACTATTGGCTTCAAGACTTCCCGGTTGGCCCCGCTGCGAATGGAGTTGGTGCAAACCAACCCCGCTCGCGTCAACTGACCTGCCTGCATCTGCGCCCAAGCTTTAGCGAACCAATAGGCCACGAGGTCCACGCCGCCCGGTACATGCGTCCAAGCTTTTCGTAAGGTTGCCGTGTAAACTTCGCTCAGACCGGCAATCATCTTCTTGTTGCCCAAGAAAGGCGGGTTGCCCACGACCACATCAGCCTTGGGCCATTCGGCCTGGCTACCGTCCGGGGCGAGAACTGCGTCGCGGTTCTCGATCGTGTTCAGGCTGCGCAGAACCGGGTTTCGGGCGGCTTCAAACCCGTTGCGGCGCATCCACTGGATCTCGCCGATCCAGACCGAGACCCGGGCGAGTTCGGCTGCATAGGGGTTGAGTTCGATACCCAGCACGGCCTCGGGGCCGATTCGCGGGAATTCGCGGGGCATGCCCAAGGCCTCGGATTCCAGGTTCACCCGGTGCTCGAGGTTCTTCAACTCCAACAATGCCAGATACAGAAAGTTGCCCGAACCGCAGGCTGGGTCTAGGACGCGAAAGGCTGTCAGGCGCTCCATGAAGGCGACGCGCAGCCTGTTGGCCTCGTTCATGGCCTTGGTCTTGGTGGCGCCGGTAGTGGCGGCGATCTTGGCCAGTTCCACCTCGATCTGCGTTTTGACCCCTGCCCATTCGGCCAGCAGCGGTTCGATGATGACGGGGCGGACGATCATCATGATCTTGTCGCGGTCGGTGTAATGGGCGCCGAGTTGGCTGCGCTTGTCCGGGTCGAGGCCACGTTCGAAGAGGGTGCCGAGGATCGAAGGATCAATGTCGGACCAGTCGAGCTTCGAAGCCTCGATCAGGTCAAGTATGTCGGCTTTCTCCAGCGGCAGGGTGCCATCGGTGTCGAAAAGGCCGCCGTTGAACCATTCGATTTTCTTGAAGTCGATCCGGCCGCCCTTGCGCATGGCTTCGAACAGAGTGCGAGAGTTCGGCTCGAATTCGGCAGGGTCGATCCTGCTTGCATCGAGCATTTGTTCGAAGAGCTTGTCGGGCAGAAGGCCGACGTCCTCGGCGAACATGCAGAAGATCAGCCGGTTGACGAAATGTGCTACGGCGTCAGGCGCGTGGCCCCGGGTCCGCAGGCGTTGTGCCAACGTGGCGAAGCGCTGCGCGGCCTCTTCGGTTAGGAGCTGGCGGGTCTTGTTGGGCTTTAGCTTATCGGGATCGGTGAAGCAGGCGCGCAGCAGGTCGCGTTTGCTGGCGTCCAGGAGGTCGTCGAGCGTGACGTGATGGACCTGCTGGACCGTGTTCGTCCAGTTGGTGTGAATGCGGATGCGGTCCATATCGGACACGATCAGGAGCGGCGGGTTCTCCAGCGCGATGGCATATTGTTGAAGCTGCGAAAAGGCCTTGTCGAGGTCCTTCGCCTTGCCCTTGTATTGCCCAGGCAAAGCAGTTCTTGCGCCAGACGTCGGCCCAGCCCTCGCCGCCAGAAGTCTTGGAAGCGCCCTTCTCGAAAGCGAAAAACTCGCCCTTAGGGTCATCGCTGATGGGGTCGTTGATCCCCAACAGACGGCAAAGGTCGATGAAATGGGCTTGGGAAGCGGAGCGTTCTTTCAACTCGACCGCGTGCCATTTGGCGATGAATTCCTGCGGCGTCATGAAATACCCCTTCCTATACTTGCGGGCGAGTTAAGCGGGCCGGACGGGTGGGGTCAACGCGATTTCCCGGTGGCATCTGCAATGATGGCTACCCGCACTTTTTTTCATGGCCCGGTTTGCTGACGACTATCTTGCGAGCGACTTCACCAACGCCACCAAGGGATCGAAATCATATTGGTCTGCCGCCCTGAGGGCCGCGATGTAGGCCGTGCGATGGTCACTTTCGGCGTTGAGCGTCCCTGCGCCAGACCAATCGAGGAAGATCTTCGGATCGATCCTCGCCAGATAGGCGTCGGCCATGATGCGGGCCCATCGACCGTTGCCATTTGCGAAGGGGTGGATCCAGACCAGCCGGTGATGCAGGCGCGCCGTGGCTTCCAGCGCGTCAAAGCTCTTTTGGTCGCGCCAATACCGGGCATCGTCGAGACAGGTCCTCAACTCGGTCGAGATGTGCCAGACCGGCACCCCGATGTTTTTGTCGGTGAGCCGATAGATGCCCGCCCAATCCCATATTTCGCCAAAGAGGCGTTTGTGAATTTCCCGGACGGCGGCATCGGTCAGGAGGTCGAAGTTCTTTGGACGACGGTCGAGCCAGGTCAGACCCGCGATGATGTTCTCGCCTTCGAGTTCGTTCAGCTCGCCGCGCGTCGCAATGTGCTTGGCCTTTAGCCCAAGCAATTCATCCGGTGTCAGTGGGGTCGCTCCGGCAGGTTCGTGAAGCTCGAGGGTCATTGCCAGAAATCCCGCCGCCCTTCGCGGATGATGTCCGCTGCCAGTTCTTCGACCATCTGGGCCTCGCTGCGCAACCCCTCGGTCTGTTCTTCCAGCGACATGTGGGCTCGTGTGCGCTGGATGATGCGCCGCGCTTTGGAACGGGCTTGGGCCAGTACGATCTCTTCCACCGGTCCCTCGCGCGGGATGATCGCATAGACGAGGCGGCCCCCCATGGCCTCGGCGATCTTTTCCAACTGGTTCAGGGAGATGGTTCCGGCTTGTTCGGTCTGAATTGCGGCGTAGATGTTGTTGCGTGAAATGCCTAGGCGTTCGGCGAGGGCTGGAGCATTCATCCCGATCGCCTCCTGGAACGTGGCGATCCAGCCCCCGAAGGGCTTTGCAACTGACTTTAACAGGGTTCCGGCCTGGTTGACCCTGTCTTGGGCCTGACGCTGCTTTGTGCGGGAGACGGACATTTGCCAACCTATGAGATTGCTTTTGCGGAAGTATCGCAATGCTAAGCTATGGCAAAATGTCACGATCCGCAATGGTATAGGTGTGCTAGTTGTTCAAAATGGCAATTGTATAGCTTTGCAAATGCGATGTATTCGCCATGCTCAGGGTTGGCGAAGTCCGCAGTCTCCTCCGTCATGTCTTTGAAGAACGTGGCATCAACTCGCCGCCGGCCACATCATAAGTGCTTGATCACCGCTTGCCGTCGATCCACTTTGACATCAGGCCCTTGTCGCGGAAACACTCGTCCGGCACCGCGCGACGCTTGATGCGGGCAAGGCGTTCGGCAAAGGCGACCTGCTTAGAAGATGGCAGACGGTCCAGCTCGGAGACTGGCTTCAGGTTTGCCTGGGCCTCAATCCAGGCGCTGAGGGTGCGTCGGTCCTGTTGAACCTCCCAAGGCAGAAGTGTCTGGTTACGCAATGCCAGTGATCGCGCATAGGCGATCTGCTTCGGCGTGGAGGGCAGGGCAAAGGTGGTGCTTTCCATCGGGTATCTCCCTTGGCTCGTCACTCTGAATATAGAACAGAACGGGAACAAATTCAACTCCGGCGCTGCCTGAAACGCAGAGGGAGGCGGGATTCGGGTGGGCACCTCCCGGCGTGCCGCCGTGACCGGGCCTTGGTCCTGCGGACGGGAGCCAGCCTTGGCAGTCTCCCCGCCATGCGGGCCACAGTCCCTGGTGCAAGAAGGGGGAGGGGAGGGAGAGGTCGGCCGGAAGGGGTCAGGTTCCGGCGGGTGAGAGAGAGCGCCGC
Source organism: Erythrobacter sanguineus (assembly GCA_943368305.1). Taxonomy (GTDB): domain Bacteria; phylum Pseudomonadota; class Alphaproteobacteria; order Rhodobacterales; family Rhodobacteraceae; genus Fuscibacter. The sequence goes on along the minus strand of CALRKX020000274.1, from coordinate 542 downwards.
GCGGGACTGACCCCTCCGGCTCTCTTGAGGTTTCCCCGATGAATGATCTTTCCTCTGTGACCCTGTCGCCTGCGCCGAGTGCCGTGCCGTCCCCGTCCACGACGGCTTCTTGCATCCTGACAGTGGCTGAAGCGCTACAACCTGATCTGGCGCAGGGCTTCCAGATCGACTCGCTGCGCCTGCGACTGGAGATGGAGCGCGCCTTTGGCGGCTCCGATGCAGTTGGCGCCTGGGACTGGAAGCTCGCCTATGAGGCGGGTGCCGATCCAGCGCGGGACAGATGCTGCGTATTACTCATAGTCCTGCCCAACAGCCGTGCGCAGGCCGGTCTCTTCCTGCTCAGGCGAACCTGAGCCTGCGGGCAGCCAGCCAACTGGCCAATGCCATGACGCCTGCGGTGGCAAGGCAAAGGGGCAGCCCGCCAATCTGGTAGCTAAGGCCCGAAAGCAGCGTTCCGATCAGCCGGCCTGCGGCATTGGCCATGTAGTAGAACCCCACATCCCGTGTGATCCGTTCCGCCGATCCAAAGGCGAGGATCAGGT
>CALRKX020000273.1:0-4288 GCA_943368305.1 Erythrobacter sanguineus | reverse complement strand
AGCCGCCAAAGGGGGCAGCGGCGTCGAAGATGTTGGTGGCGTTGATCCAGACCACGCCCGCCTTGACCCTGGCGGCGGTTTCAATCGCGCGATTGATATTCTCGCTCCAGACGCTGGCGGCAAGGCCGTAGCGGGTGTCATTGGCGAGCGTGATCGCCTCATCCGGGGTGCGGAAGGTGAGGGTGGTGGCGACGGGGCCGAAGATTTCGGTCTGGCTGACGCTGTGGGCGGGGGCGGTGCCGGTGAAGAAACCGGGCGCGCAGAAGGCGCCTTTGGCGGGCAGGGGGCCGGGCGCGCGGTGCAGGGTGGCGCCTTCGGCCTGTCCCTGTTCCAGCAGCGCGGTGATGCGGGCAAGTTGGCGGTCCGAGACGACAGCGCCGACATCCATGGTTTTGTCCAAAGGGTCGCCGGTGCGCAGGCTGGCCATGCGGGCGCGGAGCTTGTCAAAGAACCGGGGCGCGATGCCCTCCTGCACGATGATGCGCGACCCGGCGCAGCAGACCTCTCCCTGATTGAACCAGATGGCATCAACCACGCCTTCGACGGCGGCATCCAGATCGGCATCCTCGAACACGATGAAGGGCGATTTGCCGCCCAGTTCCAGCGACAGCTTCTTGCCCGACCCGGCAATCTGCCGGCGGATCACGCGGCCGACCTCTGTCGATCCGGTAAAGGCTACCTTGTTCACATCGGGGTGCCCGGCAATTGCCGCCCCTGTCGCGCCATCGCCCTGCACGATGTTGACAACACCGGGGGGCAGGCCGATTTCCACGCAAATCTCGGCAAAGGCATGGGCAGTCAGGGGGGTCAGGTCAGCGGGTTTCAGAACCACGGTGTTGCCTGCCGCCAAGGCGGGGGCCACCTTCCATGCCAGCATCAAGAGGGGAAAGTTCCACGGGATGATCTGGCCGCAGACGCCCAGGGACGCGTGGTTGGGAAATTCGGTTTCCAACAGCTCGGCCCAACCGGCGTGGTGATAGAAGTGGCGGGCGACCAGTGGAATGTCGATGTCGCGGCTTTCGCGGATGGTCTTGCCGTTATCGATGGTTTCCAGCACCGACAGAAAGCGTTCGCGTTTCTGGATGTGGCGGGCAAGGGCATAAAGGTATTTCGCCCGCTCATGCCCCGGCAGGGTCGACCATTTGGGAAAGGCGGCGCGGGCGGCGCGGACGGCGGCATCAACCTCGGCCTCGGAACCAAGGGCGACTTTGGTCAGCACGGCTTCGGTGGCGGGGTTGACCACATCGGCGGTATTGCCCATGGGCTGCACGAAGCGACCGCCCACGAAATGGCCGATCAGCGGGCGCGCGGCGATCCATTCGGAAACTTCGGCATGGGCTTCGGGGGCGGGGCCGTATTCCATGGTTTCCATGATGTCCTTGATGGTGGGCATGGGTCTTCCCTCAGGCCAGCGCGTGGCGGTTGGCGGCCGAGTAGCGGCCCGTGACGTGATGTTCCAACTGGCGTTCAATATCGCCCAGCATCGAGGAGGCCCCGATGCGGAACAGGTCTGGCATGCACCAGCGGGTGCCCGCCTCTTCCTTCATCAGGATCAGCCAGTTCATCGCATCCTTGGCGGTTTTCAGGCCCCCGGCCGGTTTGAAGCCCACCCATTGCCCGGTCAGATCGCGGAAATCGCGCAAGGCGCGCACCATGGTCAGCGAGACGGGCAGGGTGGCGTTGACGTCTTCCTTGCCGGTTGAGGTCTTGATGAAATCGGCACCGGCCTGCATGGCGACCATGCTGGCCTTGTACACATTGGTCAGGGTTTTCAGATCGCCGGTAGCGAGAATGGCCTTCATATGAGCGGAGCCGCAGGCCTCTCTCATCTGGTGGATTTCATCGTAAAGCGCCTGCCATTGCCCGGTCAGCGCCAGTTCGCGGGTGATCACGATGTCAATTTCAGCGGCCCCCTGATCGACGGCATAGCGAATTTCGGCCAGCCGCAGGGGCAGCGGCGTCAGGCCCGCCGGAAAGCCGGTGGCGACCGAGGCGACGGGTATGCCAGAGCCGTCCAGCGCCTTGACTGCATGGGGGACCATGGTGGGATAGACGCAGACCGCGCCGACCGTCAGGCCATCAAGCCCAAGTGCTGCCAGAAGGTCGGCGCGCACAGGTTGCCGCGCCTTGGCGCAGAGGCGCTGCACCCGGCCTGCGGTGTCATCGCCGGCAAGCGTGGTCAGGTCGATGCAGGTGATGGCGCGGGCCAGCCATGCGGCCTGCCAGTCTTTCTTGACGGTGCGGCGGCCCCCCAGGCTGGCGGCGCGCCGCTCGGCGGCGGGTGTGTTGACGCTGATGGTGTCGAACCAGTCGGGCGTGAAGGCGGTTCCCGTCATCCGGGGAAAGCTGTCTGCCATGATATCGGGTCCCTCCTGCGCGCCGTGACGGCAGTGCCATTGATTGCACCGGCCCCGGCAATTTGCCAGAGGGGCCGGTGGTTCAGAAGGGGGAAGATGTTTCTTGCCGCCGAAGAAGGCGGAGGACCGCCCCCGACGGGGTTAGCGATACAGCAGCGACCTTCCATCGGCGAACAGATGCACCTTGGCGGGGGTGGCACCAAAGGTCACGGTCTTGTGCCGCAGGTCGGGGTGGATGCCGGGCAGTTTGGCGATGATATGGGCGCCGCCGCCGGGGCGGGCGATGTAAAGCTGCGTCACCTCTCCCAGCGCCTCGACAATCTCGACCTCTCCGGCAAAGAGGCCCTCGCCCGTGACGGCCACCATATCTTCGGGGCGGACGCCGATGTTGACCTTGCGGCCCTGATCGGCGGCGGTGCTTGGCACAGCCGAGCGCGCGACGCCGCCGCCTTCCAGCCGGACCAGCGTTTCCGCGCCGGTGGCGATGATTTCGCCGGGCAGCAGGTTCATCGCGGGCGAGCCGATGAATTGCGCCACGAATTCATCAACCGGGCGTTCATACAGTTCCAGCGGTGTGCCGACTTGCGCAATGCCCTTGCGGGCCAAAACGACGATGCGGCTGGCCAGTGTCATCGCCTCGACCTGATCATGGGTGACGTAGATCATGGTGCGGTCGGGCATTGCCTCTTTCAACTGGGCAATCTCGATCCGGGTGGCGACGCGCAGGGCGGCGTCGAGGTTCGAGAGTGGTTCATCGAACAGGAAGACCTTGGGGTCGCGCACGATGGCGCGGCCAATTGCGACGCGCTGACGCTGGCCACCCGAAAGCGCCTTGGGCAAGCGGTCAAGATAAGGCGTCAGTTGCAGGATGCGGGCCGCGTTATCGACAGCCTTGTCAATATCGGCTTTGGGCATCCTGGCGATTTGCAGGGCAAATTCCATGTTCTGCCGCACGGTCATGTGCGGGTAAAGCGCGTAGCTTTGAAACACCATGGCAATGCCGCGCTGGGCCGGGGGCACATCGTTCATGCGCTGCCCGCCGATCAGCAGGTCGCCGCTGGTGATGCGCTCCAGCCCCGCGATCATGCGCAGAAGTGTGGATTTGCCACAGCCCGAGGGGCCGACAAAGACGATCAGTTCTCCGGTTTTGATTTCAAGGTTGATGTCACGAAGAACGCTGACCTCGCCATAGGATTTGACGACATTGCGCAGGGAAAGATCGGTCATCTCAGCCTCCCGCTGAAGTGAGGATCGCATAGGCCCAGGGGGCCAGCGTCAGGGTGCCGCCTTGGGGGGCGAGGTTGGACAGGTCGGGCGCGGTGGGCGACCAGAGGCCCGCAGGTGCGGCGATGGTGGCGGGCGCGTCGGACAGGTTGAAGGCGCAGAACAGGTTTTCAGGCCCCGCTGCCCGGGTGAAGGACAGCACACTGCCGGTGGCCTTGGTGCCCGTCATGCTGCCCACGCGCAGGGCGGGATGGGCCTGCCGCAGCGCGATGGCGCGGCGGTAGTGGTGGATCAGGCTGGCCGGGTTCGCCTCGGATGCGTCAACCGCCAGGGGCAGGTGTTCGGCGGGCACGGGCAGCCACGGCTTGGCATTGCCGGCAAAGCCACCGTTGGCGGCATTTTGCGACCAGACCATGGGCGTGCGGCAGCCGTCGCGGCCCTTGAACTCTGGCCAGAACTGAATGCCATAGGGGTCTTGCAGGTCTTCATAGGAAATCTGCGCCTCTGGCAGACCCAGCTCTTCACCCTCATAGATGCAGGCAGAACCGCGCAAGCACATCAGAAGGGTGGCATAGGCCCGGGCCCCGGCGTCGGACAGGTTCCAGCGGCTGATGTGGCGGGCCACGTCATGGTTGGAATAGGCCCAGCAGGCCCAGCCGCCGGGGGCGACCTGATCGACCTTGTGGAAGGTGTCGGCGATGAAGGTC
>CALRKX020000272.1:0-4291 GCA_943368305.1 Erythrobacter sanguineus | reverse complement strand
CTGAAGGCCAGCGCGCCCTTGGTGCCGTAAACCTCAAAGTCGTGCTGCATCTTGCGGCCCGTCGCGATCCAGTTGCCCTCGATGCTGCCGGTCGCGCCGCTTTCAAACCGCAGGAAGGCGCGGCCCACGTCATCCACCTCGACCTTGCGGGTGCCGCCTTTGCCGTCGGGGCGTTCGGTGATCATGGTCACGCAATCGCCCATCACGCGGCTGACAGGCCCGCACAGATGTTCGGCCGTCGCCAGCGCGTGGCTGCCGATATCGGCCAGCGCGCCGCCGCCCGCCGGATCGTGCCGAAAGGTGAAGGCCCCGCCTGCATCGGCCATGTAGTCTTCGCAGTGAATGCCGCGATAGCCGCGGATCTCGCCCAGCTCGCCCGCCGCAATCATCTCGCGTGCAAGGGTCATCATGGGGTTGCAAAGATAGTTGAACCCGACTTGTGTCTTCACGCCTGCCGCTTCGGCGGCAAGCGCCATCTCATAGGCATCCTGCGCCAAAGGCGCGAGCGGCTTTTCGCAATAGACATGCTTGCCCGCCCGGATAGCAGCCAAAGCCATCTCCTTGTGCAGTGCGTTCGGCGCGGTGATATCCACCACGTCGATCTCGGGATTGTCGATGATGCGCCGCCAATCCGCCGTGGCATGGGCAAAACCGAAGGCCGCCGCCGCCCGGTTGGCCGCATCCACCGTGATGTCGGCCACGGTGTGCAACTCCAGCTCATACGGCAGATCGAAGACGCGCGGGGCCGAGGCAAAGCCGAAAACATGGGCCTTGCCCATAAAGCCAGTGCCGATCAGGCCGATGCGAAGTTTCGGTTTGGTCATCTTGCAAATTCCTTCACGCCACCCAAGGCGGCCCCGTTGACGATAAGCGCCGGGTCAAGACGACCGGCAAAGAAATCCAGCACGTTCTGCACCGAGGCAATGGCCATGCGTTCGGCGCATTCCACCGTAAGGGCAGCGTTGTGAGGGGTCAGCACCGCCCGGTCGAGGCCGAACAGCGGATGGTCAGCGCCCGGCGGTTCGGCGGAAAACACCTCGATCCCGGCACCGCCGATGCGGCCCGCGCGCAGCGCGTCGGCCAGCGCATTCTCGTCCACCAGCCCGCCGCGGGCGGTGTTGACGATCACAGCGCTGGGCTTCATGCCCGCCAGTTCCGCAGCCCCAAGAATGGCCCGGTCGGCGCGTGGCAGGTGCAACGAAACAGCATCCGCCGCCGCCAGCGCCACCCCCAGATCGTCGGCGCGCGTCGCGATATCGGGCCACTGGTCGGCAGGAACAAAGGGGTCATGGGCATGAACCTCCATCCCGAATGCCCGCGCCATGCCGGCCAGATGCCGCCCGATCCGGCCAAATCCGACGATCAGCAACCGCTTGCCCGCCACTTCGTGGGTCTGCAAGCCGTTGCGCCAGCCCCAGTCCCCTGCCCGTGTGGCCCGGTCCGCCGCGATCAGCCGGTGCGTTGCCGCAAGGATCAGCATCATGGCATGTTCAGCCACCCCGGCAGAGTTCACGTCGCCGACGATGCACAGTGGAATGCCCCGTGCCGTCAGCGCGCCCACATCCACGGCATCATAACCCACACCGTGGCGCGACACGATCCGCAGGCCGGGGGCCTTTTCGATCGATGCGGCCCCCATGGGCTGGGTCCGGATCACCACGGCATCCGCTTTGGGCAGACAGGCCTGATAGGAGGCCTCTGAAATATCCTCGACATAGTCGAAGGTCAGGTCCGGGGCCTGCCGCAACAGGGCAAGGCCCGACGGATGCAGTTTTCCGGCGATCAGAAGATGCGGCATCAATAGGCCCCCTTCTCGGTCTTGGCGGACTGGCCCTCTGTCAGCTTGCGAAAGCCGGAAACCGCCGCACCCGCCGCCGCTGCAAGAAAGCGCGAGTCGCCCCCCACGGTGGTCATGTCGAAGCCCCAGCCAATGGCGCGCGCGGCATATTCGGGCGTTCCGCAATGCAGGGCGGACCGGATGCCGTTCTTCTTGCAGGCGGCAAGAATGGTTTGCAGGGCGGCAATCATCTCTGGCTCTTCGCGGTCGAAGCCGGGGGCCAGCCGCCCCTGGGTCAGCGAAAGGGTCAGGTCGGCGGGGCCGACATAAATGCCGTCCAGCCCGGGCGTGGCGGCGATGGCATCAAGGTTGGCCATGCCGTCCGCCGTCTCGATCATGGCGAAGGCCAGAATGTTGTCATTGGCTTCGCCCGCATAATTCGCGCCTGCCGCGAAAGAAACCCGCGTCGGGCCAAAGCTGCGCTGGCCATGTGGCGGATAGCGCAAATAGCTGACGAACCGCGCGGCATCTTCGGCGGTGTTCACCATCGGGCAGATGATGCCATAGGCCCCGGCATCGAGCGCCTTCATGATGATGCCCGGCTCGTTCCACGGCACGCGTGCCATAAGAACCGCCCCGCTGGCGCGCATTGCCTGAAACATCGGCAGGACGGCGCTGTAATCCAATGCCCCGTGCTGCATGTCGATGGTGACCGAGTCAAAGCCCTGCGCCGCCATGATCTCGGCCGTGAAGGGATTGCCGATGCTGCACCAGCCGTTGATCGTGGGTTTCCCTGCGGCCCAAAGAGCCTTCAGCCTGTTCGCAATCATGCCCACACCATCTGACTGGATTTGACGTCAAGGTAATCACGGATGCCTTCGCTGCCGCCCTCTCGGCCCATGCCGGAATGGTTGGTGCCGCCAAAAGGCGCCTCTGATGCCGCCATCGCGAAAGAGTTGATGCCCACCATCCCCGCCTTCAACGCCGAAACCGTGCGCCGGGCGCGGGCGGGCGATTGGGTAAAGGCATAGGCAGACAGGCCCATGTCGGTGGCATTGGCGCGCGCCAGCACCTCTTCTTCGGTGCCAAAGCGGGTGATCGCGGCGATGGGACCGAAGTTTTCTTCGGCCATCACGGCCATCTCGTCGGTGCAATCGGCCAGCACCGTCGGTTCGAAGAAATGGCCCGCGTTGAAACCCGCCGCCCGCGCCCCGCCGGTGGCAAGCCTTGCCCCTGCGGCAAGGGCACCCGCCACGATCTTTTCCATCTCTGCCAACCGGCCCGCGTTGATCAGCGGTCCCATCCCCGAAGCAGGGTCCAGCCCGTCGCCCAGCCGGATCGCGCGGGCCCGCTTCACGAAGCCGTCCACAAAGGCGTCATGCAGGCTGTCATGAACGTAAAAGCGGTCGCCCGTCACGCAGACCTGCCCGGCATTGGCGAACTTGGTCGGAACGGCCACGTTCAGCGCGGCCTCCAGATCGGCATCGTCGTAAACGATCACCGGTGCATTTCCGCCCAACTCCATCGACACCTTCTTCAGCGTTGCCGCCGCATCGCGTATCATCTGCTGGCCAACCCGCGTCGATCCGGTCAGCGACACCTTGCGCACCGCCGTGGCGGCCATCAGCGGCGCATAGGTCGCTGCTGTCGGCCCGATCACCAGGTTGACCGTGCCGGGGGGCAAGCCGCCCGCCCGGACACAGTCAACCATCACCATCGCAACGCCGGGAGTCTGAGTGGAGGGGCGAACGATGGTGGAACAGCCCGCGGCCAGAGCAGGCGCGACCTTGCGTGCAATCAGGGCTGCGGGAAAGTTCCAGGCCGTGAAGGCCGCGACGATCCCCACCGGCTCGTGGTGGATCTCGAACCGCCCGCCCGGCACGCGGGATTCGACGATGCGGCCATAGATGCGGCGGGCCTCTTCGGCATACCAGCGGAACTGGTCTATGCTGAGGGCCCATTCCCGCCCCGCCTGCGCGATGGGCTTTCCCGTCTCGGTTGCGATCATGCGGGCCGCCTCGTCCGTCCGGCGGATCATCTCATCCGCGACGCGGTGCAGCGCGTCAGCGCGCTCGAAGGCAGAGGTGGTGCGCCACGCCGCGAACCCGGCGGCGGCAGAGGCGATGGCCGCCTCGGTATCGGCCACCGAAGCAACCGGACAATCGCCCAACGACTGTTCGGTTACCGGGCTGAAAACCGGCGCGGTCGCGCCGTCGGCACTTGCGCGCCATGCTCCGTCGATAAAAAGGCCGAAACGGGAATACATCAGATGATCTCCTTGACCGCGACGACACGACCCTGAGCGATGGATTTCAGCGCCGCTTCTGCCAGAACCAGTGCCAGCCGCCCGTCCTCGAACCCGACCGGGGGCGCACGACCGGCCTCGACCGCCTCGACAAAGGCGGAAATCTCGGCGTCGAACGCCTCGCGATAGCGCTCGATGAAAAAGTTCAGCAGCGGCTCTGCCCGGTCGGTGGACTCTGCCGTGTGCAGCGTCATCGCATGCGCGCGGCG
>CALRKX020000271.1:0-4298 GCA_943368305.1 Erythrobacter sanguineus | reverse complement strand
CCTTGTCTGACCCTGAATGTAGGAAGGCAGGCTGCCCGTTCCAAGCGCCGCGTCAACCGGCAGGCAGGCAATCGCCCGTCAGAACCGGAAACCGGGGGGGTAATCGTGCTGGCCGTCAAAATCGGCCTTGCCGATCGGCAGGCCCTGCTGGCGCAGTACGGCAAAGGCCATCGTGGTGTGAAACAGGAAGTTCGGCATCCCGAAAAGGTGCAGAAACTCGGCCCCCGTCTGGTCCAGCTCGGCAAAACCCGCACGGTGGCGGATGGGTCGGGTATGGGCCTCGGCAAAATCGGCAGGATCCAGCGCGGCCAGTTCTTGCCGCGCCGCCACGATCAGGCGGCCAAGGCCGATGCGGTCCATGCCCTGATCGGCCAGCTTGGGCACATCGCGCCCCGCCAGCGGAAAGGCCACGCGCAGGGCAAAGCCTGCCGCCGTGGCCACCTGCTGGGCTGCGGTGAACATGTCGGGCGCGATCCGCGCCTGAAGGAAATGTTCCCGCCCTTCGGTCTGGCGCACCATACCGTCCATCCGCTCCAGATAGTGCAGGAAGACCGGCACGGACGCGGAATAGATCGGCGGGGTCATGCTCAGGCCTCTTTCGGGATCACTCGCAGGTGCAGATCGCGCAACTGTGCGTTCGTCGGCTCGCTCGGGGCGTTCATCAGCAGGTCTTCGGCGCGCTGGTTCATCGGGAACATGATGACCTCGCGGATGTTCGAGGTGTCGGCCAGCAGCATAACCAGCCGGTCGATGCCCGCCGCGCAGCCGCCATGAGGCGGGGCGCCGTATTTGAACGCCTTGACCATGCCGCCAAAGCGCTTGTCCACTTCGCTGTTCGGATACCCGGCCAGCTCGAACGCCTTGTACATGATTTCCGGCTTGTGGTTGCGGATGCCGCCACTGATGACCTCATAGCCGTTGCAGGCCAGGTCATACTGATAGGCATAGACGTTTAGCGGATCGCCGTTCAGCGCCTCCAGCCCGCCCTGCGGCATCGAGAACGGATTGTGGGAAAAGTCGATCTTGCCCTCATCCGTTTTCTCATACATCGGGAAATCGACGATCCAGGCAAAGCGGAAGCTGTCGGTCTCGGTCAGCCCCAGTTCGCGGCCAATCTCGTTCCGCGCCCGTCCGGCAACCGATTCAAACTGCTCGGCCTTGCCCCCCAGGAAGAACACGGCATCGCCCTCGGCCAGACCCAGTTCCAGACGGATCGCCTCGGTCTTTTCCGCACCCAGCGCCTTGGCAATCGGACCTGCGGCTTCGGTGGTTCCGTCTTCGGCCTTGCGCCAGAAGATATATCCCATGCCCGGCAGGCCCTCTTTCTGGGCGAAGGCGTTCATCCGGTCAGCGAATTTGCGGCTGCCACCGGTGGGCGCGGGAATGGCACGAACCTCATTTCCTTCGGTCTCCAGCAATTTAGCGAAGATCGCAAAGCCGGAACCGCGGAAATGCTCACTTACATCCTGCATCCGGATAGGATTGCGCAGGTCGGGCTTGTCCGACCCATACCATTTCAGGCTGTCACGATAGGCAATCCTGGGCCAGTCGCCATAGACCTTCCGTCCCTTGCCGAAATGCTCGAACAGCCCTTGCAGCACAGGCTGCACGGCGGCGAACACATCGTCCTGGGTGACGAAAGACATCTCAATATCAAGCTGATAGAAGTCGGTCGGGCTGCGGTCGGCGCGCGGGTCTTCGTCGCGGAAACAGGGCGCGATCTGGAAGTAGCGGTCGAACCCGGCCACCTGGATCAGTTGTTTGAACTGCTGCGGCGCTTGCGGCAGAGCGTAGAACTTGCCCGGATGCAGGCGCGACGGCACCAGAAAGTCGCGCGCGCCTTCGGGAGAAGACGCCGTGATGATCGGGGTCTGGAATTCGTTGAACCCCTGATCCCACATCGCGTTGCGCAGCCAGCGCACCACGTTTGACCGCAGCATCATGTTCTGGTGCATCGTGTCGCGGCGCAGGTCAAGGAAGCGATAGGTCAGCCGGGTTTCCTCGGGGTATTCCACCTCGCCGAACACCGGCATCGGCAGTTCTTCGGATGCACCCAGCACCTCGACGCCGGTTGCGTAAACCTCAATCTCGCCGGTGGGGATCTTGGCGTTGACAAGGCTTGCGTCGCGCGCCTTCACCCGCCCGTCGATCCGCACCACCCATTCGGCGCGCACCTTTTCCAGCGCGGCAAAGGCCGGGCTGTCGCTGTCGGCGAGTACTTGCGTAATGCCGTAATGGTCGCGCAGGTCGATGAACAGCACCCCGCCATGGTCGCGCACGCGGTGAACCCAGCCCGAAAGGCGGATGGTTTCGCCCACATGGGACGTGTTCAGATCGGCGCAGGTGTGGCTGCGATAGGCGTGCATATTCGTCCCCTTGGGTCGAGGCTATTGGTCCGCGCCGATAGACCCCTGCCGCGCGGCCAAGTCAACCCCCGGCGGGGGTGGGAGATCGGCAATGGGCCTTACCCCTGTTCTGGCGAAGGACATCGCCTTCGCCATGCGGTGGCGCTGGCCAATTGCACCGCCCGGCCTCAAAAGCCCGGCCAGCGCCCGCCCCGCCATCGGCGGGCACTACTCGCCCGTCAGGGCAGGCGCTGGCCTGTTTTTATGCCGGCGGAACCATCTCTAGTCGCCCGTGCGTGCGTTGACTGGATGCCCGCTCAGGCCCAGACCGTTGGTATCAGCCCGCGCAAGGCATTGCCCACCCACAGCTTGACCAAGGGCAGATCGGCATACATCAGCACCTCTTCAGGGCAGGCCATCGCCTCGCGCAGGACGCCCGGCAACAGGCCGGATGTGCGCGGCGGTGTGCGCAGGCCCCTGCCCCGATCGAAAAAGATGTTGGTGATGGTGCCTTCGCAGACCTCGCCCTTTTCGTTCGCGAAGAGCAACTCGTCCACGCCCAAGGGCATCGTGGCGCGGGCCCGGTCGTAAACCTGCCGCCGCGTGGTCTTCAGCCCCAGCCACGGGTCATCCGACCGCAGCCGCACCGGGCAGACCGCAATCCGCCATTCCTGCGCGCGGGGCGGCAGGGGGTGGAACTCTGCCACCACCTCCCCCAACCTGTTGGTCGTAATCCGCACCCGGGCGGGGGCATCGGGGCGGGCGGCAAGGGCTGTGCGAAAGACGGAAAGGTCGAACGACCAGCCCAGCGCCTCGGCCGATTGCGCCATCCGCGCGGCATGCAGCGGCAGACGGAGAAAGCGTATGCCGTCCCACAAAAGCGTTTCAATCAGCTTCAGGTCGGGGTCGTCAGCCCCCGGATATAGCGCGCTTTCCAAAGCGCTTCCTCCCACTCGCCTGCCGCGGTGGAATCCTGCACCACGCCGCCGCCGACATTCAAGGTGACCCGGCCATCAGGCCACAGCGATAGTGTGCGAATGGCCACATTGAAACTGCTGGCCCCATCGGGCGCCATCCAGCCGATCGCGCCACAATAAACACCCCTCGGATGCGGCTCGACCTCGCGGATGATCTCCATCGCGCGGATTTTCGGTGCCCCGGTGATCGACCCGCAGGGAAACAGCGCCGGCATAAGCCCGGCCATTGATGGCACATCGACCAGATCGCCCACCACGGTGGATACCATCTGATGCACCGTGGCAAAACTTTCCACCGCAAACAATTTGGGCACCTTGACCGAACCGACGCGCGCGACCCGGCTGATGTCATTGCGCACAAGGTCCACGATCATCAGGTTTTCGGCGCGGTCCTTGGGGCTGGCGCGCAGATCCTGAGCCAGTTCCATATCGCGCACCGGATCGGCGTCACGCAGGCGGGTGCCCTTCATCGGCCTCGCCTCGATCCGGCCCGCCGCGCTGGTGCGCAAGAACAACTCGGGGCTGCGCGACACCACCACCGGCCCCGCCCCCAGATCGACGAACGCGCCATGGCCCACCGCTTGCCGTGCCCGCAGCGCACCATAAAGGCCCAGCGCCGTGCCGCGCAAAAGCCGCGTCTGCAAGGGAAAGGTCAGGTTGATCTGATAGCAGTCGCCCGCGCCGATATAGCCCAGCACCCGCGCCATTGCCGCATCATATTCGGCCCGCGACACCACAGGCTCGGCCGGGGACAGTGCCACGCCACGTCCCTCGTCGGCCGCCCGCGCCAATACCGCCTCGGCTACCTCTGGCCCGCGAAACAGCCCGAACACCGCCAGCGGTCCCTCTGGCACCGGCGCAATGCCAGCCAGCTTCTGCTCGGCGGCATAGCCCGCCTCATAGCCCAGCCAGCCAGCCACCCACAGGCCCTGCGCGCGCGCCTCATCCAGCCGGGTCAACAGGCCCGCCACCTCGT
>CALRKX020000270.1:0-4301 GCA_943368305.1 Erythrobacter sanguineus | reverse complement strand
CGTAATTTCCACCCCCGGCGCCTTTGCCGCCGAAAACCCGGACCTCGTCACCAAGTTCCTCAAGGTGCTGAACGACGAGAATGTGGCCTATGCCGCCGACCCGGCCAGCTTTGTTCCGGTTCTGGCCAAGGATTCCGGTCTGGACGAGGCGGGCACCAAGGCGCAGCTTGACGGTTTTCAGTTCCCCACCATCGAAGAAAAGCTGTCTGACAAATGGCTGGCTGGCGGGTTGCAGGCCTTCCTGAAAAGCGTGGCAGATTTCTTTGTGACCACCGGCAACATTCCCTCGGCGCTCGACAGCTATGACGGTGCGGTGGACGCGTCCTATCTGGAAGCGGCCTCCAAGCTCTGATCGCGGGCAGATACCCGATCTGGCGGCGCGGGGTGCCCCTCGCGCCGCCTTGATGTTGAAAGGACCAAAGATGAGCGGCCTTGAGATCGAGCATCTCTCGATGAAATTCACCCCGCCGGGCGGCGCGCCGACGCAGGCGTTGCAGGATGTCTCGCTGTCGATTGCCAAGGGAGAGCTGGTCTCGATCCTTGGCCCCTCGGGCTGCGGCAAGACCACGCTGCTGAACATTCTTGCGGGGTTCCTGCATCCGACCTCAGGCACCGTCACACTGGAGGGGCGGCAGGTGCGCGGGCCGGGGCCGGACCGGGGCATGGTGTTTCAGCAAGGCGCGTTGTTCGAATGGGTGAGCGTGCGCAGGAATGTCGATTTCGGGCCGCGCATGAAGGGTGTGGCCAAGGCCGAGCGTGATGGCATCACCGCGCGGCTGCTGGCGCTGACCGGGCTGGCGGATTTCGCCGAAAAGCCGGTTTACGAACTGTCTGGCGGCATGCAGCAGCGTGTGGCGCTGGCGCGGTGCCTTGCCAATGATCCCGACCTGATCCTGATGGATGAGCCTCTTGGCGCGCTGGACGCGCTGACGCGGGAAAAGATGCAAGGTCTGGTGCTGAAGCTGTGGAAGGAAACCGGCAAGACCGTGATCCTGATCACCCATTCCGTGGAAGAGGCGCTGCTTTTGGGCGAACGGCTGATCGTGATGGCCCCGCGACCGGGGCGGATTTTCCGCGAAAACCGGCTGCCCTTTGCCGCAGCCGGCGTGAATGCCGATCTGCGAGAGGTGAAAAAGCGCCCCGATTTCGCGGCGACCCGCGAAGAGATCCTGTCGCTGATCTGGGGTATGGAAGAGGAAATCATGGGCCGGTCCGAGGTGGCGGCATGATCGTTCTGTCTGCCTATATCGCGCTGTTCATCGCCGCTTGGGCCTTGGGGCGGTTTTTCAACCGCAACGCCGCCCCGGCGACCTTTGGCGATACAACGACGGTGCGGCCCAACCGCCTTGCCTCTGTCCTGTCGGTCGGGACGATCTTTCTGATCTGGGGGGCGTTCACGGGCTCAAACCTGGTGCCGTTGCATGTGCCGGGGCCATTCACGGGGGATGCCCGGTTCACCTATACCGCGCAGGATGACATTGGGGCCACGGGCGAGGGCACGGTCATCGTTCGCGTGACGCGCCCCGGGGCCAAGACCGATCTGCCCGTGGCCACAGGCGGCAGCGGTATCGCGCAGGACGATTCGGCGACCGCCGTCGCCTGGCGCAGCGCCTTGGTGAAACCTGCCGAAAATGACGGGCAGGGGGCCAAGGTCATCGCCATCAATGGCCAGTTGATCGCGCCCGGCGTGCCGGTTCGCGTCGCCGATGGCGAGGTGGTGTTGACGCCCAAGGGATCGCTGTCCTTCACCCCCGATGCCGGTTGGCAGATGGAGCCGATCTGGCTGCCCGCGCCCGAAGCCGTGGCCGCCCGGCTGGTTGAAACTGCGCAGAACGGCTATCAGAACCATTCGCTGTGGGAACACTTGGGCTTTTCGCTGTGGCGCGTTTTGGCGGGCCTTGTGCTGGGCGCGGTGGTCGGCATTCCGCTGGGCTATGCCATGGGGCTTTCAAGCTGGTTCCGGGGCTGGTTTGACCCCATCGTCGAATTCATGCGCCCGGTGCCGCCCTTGGCGCTGATCCCGCTGATCATCATCTGGTTCGGTATCTGGGAGGCGGGCAAGATCATCTTGCTGTTTCTGGCCGCGCTGTGGATCATGGTGATCGCTGCGCGCACCGGGGTGACGGGGGTGAAACTGTCGAAAATCCATGCCGCCTACAGTCTTGGCGCGTCAAAGGCGCAGGTTCTGTGGCATGTGATCATTCCCAATTCGCTACCCGATATTTTCACCGGCCTGCGCGTGGCCTTGGGCGTCTGCTGGGGCACGGTGGTGGCGGCCGAACTGGTCGCGGCGGAAAAGGGGGCGGGGATGATGATCCTTGTCGCCTCCAAGTTCCAGCTGACCGACATCGTGGTGATGGGCATCATCCTGATCGGCATCATTGGATATGGCATCGACATTCTTATGCGCATCGCCGAGCGGTCGCTGGTGCCGTGGCGGGGCAGGGGGTGAGGTAGCTCCTTATCTGACCGATCATATTTGCCCGGCCAAAGTTGGGGTGTGGTCAGGTGAAGCGTCAGGCAAGCGGATTTAAACCCCACGAAGTGAAGAAGTGCCCGATCACCGAAATAAAGCGATCCATTTCCTCGCAGGTGTTATAGAGGGTGAGTGAGGGGCGCACCGTCGCCTCAAGCCCAACGCGGCGCACGATCGGCTGGGCGCAATGGTGGCCTAACCTGACGACGATGCCTTCCACGTTCAAGGCGCGGCCCACCTGTTCGGTGGAATAGCCGTCCAGCACGAAGGACAGGACGCTGGCCTTCTGCGTCGCCGCCGTGCCGATGATCCGCACTTCCCTGATGGGGCCCGGGTAATGCGTAACATAGGCCAGAAGGTCGTGCTTGTGCTGAGCTACCCCCTGAAAATCGGAAGATGACGGAAGCGACAATCTGAAGTCTGCTGATCTCCAAGTACGAGGAGATCAGGACATGTCGAAACGCGGTAACCACGATGCGGCGTTCAAGGCGCGGGTGGCCGTGAAGGGAGCGCGCTCAGTGTCGGAACGGGCCGCCGAAGATGGCGTCCATGCGACGATGATCCATCAATGGAAGCGGTCATTGCTGTAGGGTGCCACAGGCATTTTCGAACGCGGTGGCAAGGCTGCGGCGGCGACCGAGGTTTCCGAAGAAGCGGTGCGTGACCTGCATGCCGAGATCGGAGAACTGGCCGTTACCAATGATTTTTTGTCCAGAAAGCTCAAGCCTTGGATCGGCAAGTGAGGCGCGGGATGATCGAGCGGGCCCATCCCAAGCTGTCGGTCGGGGCGCAGTGTCGTCTTCTGTCGATCTCGCGGTCATCGTTCTACGATGCGCCGAAGGGCGAGATGGCGATGAACCTCGACCTCATGTTGCTGATCGACAAGCAGTTTCTGGAGACGCTTTTCTATGGCGTCCGAAAAATGATTTGGCGCGTGCAGAATGAATGCAATGCCGTGAACGAAAAGCGCATTCTGCGGCTGATGCGCCTTATGCGATTGATGCCGATCTACGAAAACCCCGACACCAGCAAGCCCGCCAAGGGCTACAAGACCTACCCCTGTCTGCTCGGCGGGGTGCGCGTGGAGCGTCTCAACCAAGTCTGGTGCGCTGACATCACCTACATCCCGATGCGCCGCGGCTCTCTCTATCTGGTGGCTGTCATTGATTGGCTCACCCGCAAGGTTTTGGACTGGCGCATCTCCAACACGTTGGAGGCGGACTTATGCGCCGAGGCATTGAACGAGGCTATACATTGCTTCGGCGCGCGCGAGATCATGAACACCGATAGTCATAGGATTGATGCCAGTTCTCAGTTGGTTTGACTCAAACACCGATCGACCATTCGCTGGGTTGGTGCCGCAGGGCTTTCCGGAGTGATCTGACCCTCACTCCGATCGATCCAACACGTGTCTTTCCCTGGATCTGTCGATCATCCGGGAACGCCCTGCGGTGAGGCTTAGCCTCGAAGGTGCTGCCGTGACCCAAGAAGGGCATGACCATCCGGTCCCATAACTGTCCTGTCCCTGCATTCTACGGAGCAAAGAAGTGACAGGCGACTTAGGAAAGGATAGTCGGATTGCCATGAATCTCTTGCCGCGAGGTGGGCGGCGGTCAGATCGCCTTAGAGATCTGACCGCACGTATATCTGACGGATAACGCGCCTGGCTGGCAGTGGGTTTTCAGACCGCCCGACCCTGCTCACGGGTAACAACAGCATCATCGAAAGGTCTTAAAGGACCGTAAACAAGCGCAGCACCAATGGATGTTCTGAGCGGAATCCCTATCCATCATACCGGGCGCCTCGAGCCACGTGGCGTGGAGAG
>CALRKX020000269.1:0-4327 GCA_943368305.1 Erythrobacter sanguineus | reverse complement strand
CCATGGCTGACCTTCTCCTCATCCACGGCGCAGGCCTTGGCGCGTGGATTTGGGACGATGTGCTGCCCCACCTTCCCACCGCCCGCGCCATTGACTTGCCGGGGCGCGGCGGCACCCCCACCACGCTGGCCGATCAGGCGCAGGCGATCCTTGATGCCCTCACCACCCCCACCGTGCTGGTCGGCCATTCGGCAGGCGGCTTTGCCATCACCGCCGCCGCCCTTCAGGCCCCCGAAAAGGTCGCGGGCCTGATCTACCTTTGCGCCTTCATCCCCCAGCCCGGCCTATCCATCGCCCAGTTGCGCCGCACCTGCCCCGGCGCGGGCCTGACCGGCAGCTATGCCATAGCCCCCGACCGTCGCAGTTTCACCTTCCGCCCCGACCGCGCCCGAGAGATCTTTTTCCACGACTGCGCCGACGCCTCGGCCCGGATGTGCGCCGAACCCATCGCCCCGCAAGAAACCGCCCTGCCCGCGCTCCCCACCTGCCCCCGTGCCGCGATCTTCTGCGCGGCCGATCACGCCATCCCCCTTTCCTGCCAGCAGCACATGGCCCAAGGCATCGCGCCCACCGCCACCCTGCCCTGCGGCCACGCCCCCTTCCTCGCCCTGCCCACCCGCCTCGCCGCCACCATCCGCGAGTTAAGCGACAATTTCCGTCGCTGACAGGCCAGCCTGATCCGCGCCGCCCGCCCAATCTTCCGCCAAAACGGAGGCTCATATGAAACTCAAAGACCTCGAAATCTTCGTCGTCGCCCCCCCGGCCCCCGGCTGGGGCGGCCGCTACTGGATCTTCCCGAAACTCACCACCGATACCGGCATTGTTGGCTATGGCGAATGTTACGCCTCAACCGTCGGCCCCAAGGCGATGCGGGCGGTGATCGAGGATGTCTTCGAACGCCACATGCAGGGCGAATCGCCTGAGAATCTGGAGCTGATGTTCCGCCGCGTCTATTCCTCGGGCTTCACCCAGCGCCCCGACCCCACGGTGATGGGCGCTTTCGCGGGGCTTGAAATCGCCTGCTGGGACATTCTGGGCAAGGCGCGGGGCCGTCCGGTCTGGGCGCTATTGGGCGGCAAGATGAACGAACGGGTGCGCAGCTATACCTACCTCTACCCGCGTGAAGGTCAGGACGCGACAGAGTTCTGGGTCAACCCCGACTGGCAGGCCGAAGAGGCCGCCCGATGCGTCGCCGAGGGCTTCACAGCCGTTAAATTCGACCCCGCGGGCCCCTATACCATCCGCGGCGGCCATAACCCGGCGCTGAGCGACATTTCCCGCTCGGTCGCCTTCTGCAAGGCGATCCGCGAAGCGGTGGGCGACCGCGCAGACCTGTTGTTTGGCACCCACGGCCAGTTCTCCACCCCCGGCGCGATCCGCCTGGGCCGAGAGCTGGAACCCTTCAACCCCCTCTGGTACGAAGAACCTATCCCGCCCGACAACCTGCTGGAATTTGCCGAGGTCGCGCGCCAGGTCCGCATCCCCCTTGCCACCGGCGAACGGCTGACCACCAAAACCGAATTCGGCATGCTGTTGCGCGCGGGCGGGGTGAAAATCCTGCAACCCGCACTGGGCCGTCTGGGCGGCATCCTCGAGGCGAAAAAGCTTTCGGCCATCGCCGAGATCTTCAACGCCGAGATGGCCCCCCACCTTTACGCGGGGCCGGTCGAATGGGCCGCCAATGTCCACCTGTCCGTATCGATCCCCAATCTGCTGATCGCCGAAACCATCCAGAAGGGCGGTGATTTCCACATGAAGCTGATCAAGAACACGCTGAAATGGGAAGACGGCTATATCCTCGCCCCCGAAGCGCCCGGCCTTGGCATCGACTTCGACGAAGACCTCGCCCGCGCCCACCCCTATACCGGCAACGGCCTGCACCTTCAGATGCAAGAGGCACCCTGCGACTATCGCCACGGCAACCGGTTCGAAGGTGGAGCGCCTGCGCCGTCGCGCTGAAAGACCGGCAATTCGACTGCGGACAGCGCCGGGGGTTTCACCCCCGGACCCCCAGGATATTTGCACCAGTATGAAAGCCAGGGCCGAAGCGCTTTCATACTGGCCTAAATATCCTCGGGGGGTGCGGGGGGCGAAGCGCCCCCGCTCTGTTCAGGCCATCAGCTCGCCCGCCAGCGCCCTGTCGATCAGCGTCACGGTTTCCGGCACACCATAGAGCGCCACAAACCCGCCAAAACGTGGGCCTTCCGAAGCGCCCAGCAGCACCTCGTACAGCGCCTTGAACCAGTCGCGCAGCGGGTCAAAGGCATGGTCTTTGCCCACAGCATAACAAATGTTCTGCAACTCTTCGTCGCTGTGGCTGCCGTCATGAGCAAGAAGGCGGGTGCGCAGGTCCAGGATCGCCGCGCGCTCCACCTCGGTCGGCAGGCGGAACGTCCGGCTGGGGGCGATCTTGTCGGCGTAGTAACGCACCGCATAGCCTGCTGCGGCATCAAGGTCCGGATTCGTCTCGGGCGATGCCTCGGGCGCATAGCGCTTGATAAAGCCCCAAAGCCCTGCCGCATCCTTGGCCCCCGCAACCGAGGCGAGGTTCAGCAGCATGGCAAAAGACACCACCATATGGCTTTCGGGCGGCTTGCCGTTGTGAATGTGGAACACCGGATTGTTGACCTGCTGGTCGATGTCCTGCGTGGGGTAAGCCTTTAGCTGCTGGTGGTATTCGTCCACCGCCTTGGGGATCACATCCCACCACAGCCGCTTGGCCGTCTTGGGTTTCTGATACATGAAGTAAGACAGCGATTCCGACGCGGCATAGGTCAGCCATTCGTCGATCGTCAGCCCGTTGCCCTTGGATTTCGAAATCTTCTGGCCTTCGAAATCCAGAAACAGTTCATAAGTGAAATGGTTGGGCTTCTTGCCGCCCAGCACTTCGCAGATGCCGTCATAGATCGGCGTGTTGGTGGAATGGTCCTTGCCATACATCTCGAAGTCGACATCCAGCGCGGCCCAGCGGGCGCCGAAATCGGGCTTCCATTGCAGCTTTACATTCCCGCCAGTGACCGGAAGGGTCCATTCGCGGCCCTCTTCATCGTCAAAGGTGATGGTGCCGTCCTTGGCATTCACCTCTTTCATTGGCACATACAGCACCCGCCCGGTTTCGGGGTGGATCGGCAGGAAACAGGAATAGGTCTGCTGGCGTTCCTCACGCAAGCTGGCCAGCATGATCGCCATGATCGCGTCATAGCGTTCCGCCGCCAGCCGCAGCGTGTCATCAAACCGGCCAGATTTGTAGAACTCGGTTGCGGAATAGAATTCATACTCGAAGCCGAAGGTATCGAGGAACCGGCGCAGCATGGCGTTGTTGTGGTCGCCAAAGCTGGGGTATTCGCCATAAGGGTCGGGCACCGAGGTCAGCGGTTTTTGCATATGCTGGCGCAGCATCTCTTGCTGCGGCACATTTTCCGGCACCTTGCGCATGCCGTCCACATCGTCGGAAAAGCATATCAGCCGGGTCGGGATGTCTGAAATCACCTCAAACGCGCGGCGGATCATCGTGGTGCGCGCCACCTCGCCAAAAGTGCCGATATGGGGCAGGCCCGACGGGCCATAGCCGGTTTCGAACAGCACATAGCCCTTTTCAGGGGCCTTTTTCTCGTACCGTTTCAGCAGCGCGCGCGCCTCTTCAAAGGGCCAGGCCTTCGATTTCATCGCCGCGTCGCGCAGGGTGCTCATTGCCAAATCCTCAAACCCCCGGTGGCCCCGTGCCGCCCGGACCATGGTCCTCTATTGCCCCCCCGGCGGGGCGTCAATAATCTGCGGCCCGAAGCAGGAGGATTAGATGCCCGATACCCCCCCGATGTCGCCCCAGGATGCGCTGATTGCCGTGATGGTGGCCTGCTCGGCCTCGGATCAGAACATGCGCACCGCCGAACTGGTGGCGATCGCCCGCATGATCAACCATATGCCGGTCTTTGCCGATTACGACGCCGACCGCCTGCGCCGCATCAGCCAGATCGTATTCGACCTGTTCGAGGAAGAGGACGGCCTCGATGCCCTGTTCGGCCTGATCAGGGAGGCGCTGCCAGAGCGGCTATATGAAACCGCCTATGCGCTGGCCTGCGATGTCGTTACCGCCGATGGCCTGCACAACCAGACCGAACTGCGCATGCTGGAAGAGGTTCGGGACGAGTTGCACATTGACCGGCTGCACGCCGCCGCCATCGAATGGGGTGCAAGAGTGCGGCACATGCGCTGACCTTTGGCAAAAGCGCGCCCCGCCTTCGTGGGGCAGCGCTCAGGCGCAATAGCTCTCGGCCCAGCGCCGCACCAGTTGCGCCTGCAAGCGGCGCGCGCGTTTCAGCCAGGCCTT
>CALRKX020000268.1:0-4329 GCA_943368305.1 Erythrobacter sanguineus | reverse complement strand
AGCAGGCCCGCAAGGATGGTCAAGGGCCCGTGTCAGGTTTTTGGCCAAAGGCGTCAGCCTTTCGACAAGGCTGCCAGATGGGCGGCACAGCCGGTCAGCGCGGCGAAATCGTCTTCGACCACGGTGACACGAAAGCCCTGCATGAAGGTGGAGAACCGCCCCTTGTCGCGGAAATGCGTGGTCAGGCCCATGTCGTCCAGATAGGGCGTCATGGCACGCGCGACGCCGCCGATCAGGTAAATACCGCCAAAGGGCAGGTGGGTCAGCGCCAGATTGCCCAGCGTCTGCCCCAGTTGGTGCACCCAAAGTTGCGCCGTTTTGCGCGCCGCAGCGTCGCCCGCCGCAAGGGCCGCCATGATGTCGGCGGCCTTCTTTTCTTCAACCTTGCCCGCCGCATGCGTGACAAAGGCATAAAGCCGTTCCAGCCCGCGCCCGGCCAGCACGTCCTCGACCCCGGTAAATCCATGGGCGCTGGCGCCATAGGTCTCGCCAAAGGTCATCAGGTGAAAGTCTTCCTCGCCCCGTACGGGCATTGACACATGCCCGCATTCCGACGCCGCGACATACCGCCCCCACGGCGTTTCATGCACCGGGGCCGCGTTCATGCCGGTGCCGACGCCGACAACCAGCATCGAGGCACCCACCTGCGTAGGCCCTTCAATCACCGGGCGCAAAAAGCGGTCCTCGATCCGGCCCAATGCATGACCCTGAGCCTGCAGGTCGTTCAGGATCGAGACGCGGGTGGCCCCGGTTGCCCCGGTCAGGCCCGCGCCGGTAATCGTCCAGTCCAGATTGGTCATCACCGCCACGCCGTCGCGCACCGGGCCAGCGGCGGCCACGCAGATGCCCGTGACAGCCGCAATCCCTTCTTCCGCCAGATAGCGGGTCAGCACCGGCTCCAGCCCTGGAAAGTCGGCATTGACATAGCGGCGGATGCTGTCTTGCTGCACCGCCTCGCCCCGCGCCAGGGCGACCCGCGTGTTGGTGCCCCCGATGTCGGCAACCAGGCTAAGGGCGGTCGTGGTCATGCAAGGTCCTTTCGGTGCCGCGACAGGTGTTAGCGCCAACTCTATCCGCCGCGCCGCGCAGGGTAAAGGCGGTCGGGGTTAGCCTGCGGCAAGCTGCGGGGTGGACATGGGCCGCATTTCGGGTTGGCGTGGCGCAAAGGAGACCGCCATGCCCCAACCGCCCCAGATTGACCGTCGCCCAAGGCGGTTCCCGCCGCCCGAGTTTCCGCCGCGCCGCGCCGCTCTGTTCGCCAAGACGCCGCCTGCGGTGTTTCCGGCGATCCTTGGGCTGCTGGGGCTGGGGCTGGCGCTGCGGCGTGGTCTGGCGGGCACGGCGCTGGCAGAGCCGCTGGAGGCACTGAATGGCGGCCTGCTGGGGCTGTGGCTGTTTGCGGTGCTGGCGCTGCTGGGCAAGATCTTGCGCCGTCCGGGCGTGGTGGTTGAGGATATGCGGGCGCTGCCGGGGCGCGCGGGTCTGGCGGCGGCCACGATGTCGGGCATGGTGGCGGCATCTTTGATCCTGCCCTTTGTGTCCGGTCTGGCCGTGGCGCTGGCCTTTGCGGCATTGGCGCTGCACGGGGTTCTGGCGGTGCTGCTGATCGTTACGCTGCTGCGCCTGCCGCCTGAGGCGCGAGAGGTGAACCCGACCTGGCACCTCAGCTTTGTCGGCTTCGTCGTCGGGGCGGTGCCTTTGGCGCTGGCGGGCTGGACCGTGGCCGCACAGGCGATCCTGTGGGCAACGCTGGCGGTGGCGGCAGCAATCTGGGGCGTGTCTCTGGCCCAGTTGATCCGCCGCATCCCGCCCGCGCCGCTGCGCCCCTTGCTGGCCATTCACCTGTCGCCTGCCGCGCTGTTTGCCACCGTGGCCAGCCTTCTGGGCCAGCCGGTGCTGGCGCAGGCCTTTGCCGCCTTTGGCGCGGTGATCCTGCTGGCGCTGGTTGCCGCAGCCCGCTGGATCACATCGGCGGGGTTTTCGGCGATGTGGGGGGCGCTGACCTTTCCGCTGGCGGCCTATGCCAGCGCGCTGATCATGACTGGCGGGGTTTTTGCGGTGCCGGGGCTGGCCGTGCTGGTCGCCGCCACGCTGATCATTCCGCCGATTGCCTGGAATGTACTGAAGCTGTGGCCCGGCGGTCGGCTGGCGGCCAGGACCAACGCGGCAGAGGCCTAGATCAGCCCCACCCACGCCCGCGCAATGGCCAGCCCGTGCTGGTCGGCCGCTGCACCGCGTGTGGCGGCATGGTCGGCAAAGGCGCTGCCCCAGCCGGGGCTGACCCTTTCGATCAGCGCCGGAAATTCGTGCAGCCAATCGGCGGCCATCGGGCGGTTGACCTCGAAATGAAACTGCATGCCGTATCCGGCGCGACCGTGGCGATAGCATTGCACCGGCGCAATGGGCGAACCGGCCAGATGCGTGGCTCCGGGAGGCAGGGTGAAGGTGTCGCTGTGCCACTGGAAAATCGGGAACTGGCCGGGCAGGGCGGCCAGAAGGGGGTCGTCCTGCGCGGCTTCGGTCAGGGCAACGTCGCACCAGCCAAACTCTCGCGTGCCGCCCAGCCGATTCTCGGCCCCCAACCCTCGCGCCATGATCTGCGCGCCAAGACAGATGCCCAGCGTGGCCTTGCCACTGTCCGCCGTGCGCGCCATCAGATCGGCCAGCAGCGGCAGGTAAGGGTGGGTGTGATCGTCCGTTGCCGCCTGTTCGCCGCCGAACACCACCAGCGCGTCATAGTTCGCCATCACGGGCAAAGTCTCATCTGCCCAGGGTCGATACAGCCCGATCCGCGCCGCCTGTTCATGCAGCGCCACCCCCACCTGTCCGTGATGGGTAATGCGGGTGTTTTCCACGATTGCGACGCGCATATGCACCTCCTGTCCGGCGTCGGCACTATCCTTAGCGTTTTTGCTGCCCGCAAGGGCCGATTGCCTCTTGCCCTTTCATCCGACCCATGAAACAGGGACTTGCCAAACGACGACTCCCCGCCATGACCGATTGGAGGCTCTTATGGAGATTCGTGAGGCTTTAACCTTTGACGATGTTCTGCTGGTGCCTGCGGCATCAAGCGTTCTGCCGTCGGACGCCGATACCTCGACCTTTGTGACCAAAGCGGTGCGGATGAACATTCCGCTCTTGTCCTCGGCCATGGACACGGTGACCGAGGCGCGGATGGCGATTGCCATGGCGCAGGCGGGGGGCATCGGGGTGGTGCATCGCAACCTGGACCTTGAGGCGCAGGCGCGTGAAGTGCGGCGCGTCAAGCGGTTCGAATCCGGGGTGGTTTATGCCCCCATCACCCTACGGGCCGACCAGACGCTGGCCGATGCCAAAGAGCTGATGGACCGCTATAACATCACCGGATTTCCGGTGGTCGATGGCGATAACCGCGTGGTCGGCATCGTGACCAACCGCGACATGCGCTTTGCCAGCGACGACAAGACGCCGGTTTCGGTGATGATGACCAGCGACAACCTGGCGCTGCTGCGGGAACCCGTGGACCGGGCGGCGGCGATTTCGCTGATGAAGGCGCGGCGGATCGAAAAGCTCTTGGTGACGGACGGGGCAGGCAAGCTGACCGGCCTGCTGACGCTGAAGGACACCGAGCAGAGCGTGCTGAATCCGCATGCCTGCAAGGACGAACTGGGGCGCCTGCGGGTGGCCGCCGCCTCGACCGTGGGGGATGCGGGGTTTGAACGGTCCTCTGCCCTGATAGACGCAGGGGTGGACCTTGTGGTGATCGACACCGCGCATGGCCATTCCGAAGGGGTGGCGCGCGCGGTTGAACGCATCAAGAAGCTGTCGAACACCGTGCAGGTGATTGCCGGCAACGTGGCGACAGGCGAGGCGACGCGCGCCCTGATCGGGGCTGGGGCCGATGCGGTCAAGGTCGGCATCGGGCCGGGCAGCATCTGCACCACGCGCATTGTGGCCGGTGTGGGTGTGCCGCAACTGACCGCGATCATGGATTCGGCCCGCGCGGCGGGGGATATTCCGGTGATCGCCGATGGCGGCATCAAGTTCTCGGGTGATTTCGCCAAGGCCATCGCGGCGGGTGCATCCTGCGCCATGGTGGGCTCTGCGATTGCCGGGACCGACGAATCCCCCGGCGAGGTGATCTTGTGGAACGGGCGCAGCTATAAATCCTATCGTGGTATGGGCAGCCTTGGCGCCATGGCGCGGGGCAGCGCCGACCGCTATTTCCAGAAGGATGCCGCCAGCGACAAGCTGGTTCCCGAAGGGATTGAGGGGCAGGTGCCCTACAAGGGCACCGTCGCGACCGTGCTGCACCAGATGGTCGGCGGCTTGCGCGCTGCGATGGGCTAT
>CALRKX020000267.1:0-4336 GCA_943368305.1 Erythrobacter sanguineus | reverse complement strand
GCGATGCGGCAGCATCCGGTGGTCCCGCGCGGTCCAGGCGGGTTCGGCGAATAACCGTTGATCCACCGCAGAACGTCATGTGGCAGAGTTGCTTTAGCGCCCGCCCCTCTGTATCCCGGAAATGTCAGCCCGAGGAGCGTCATGTCAGCTATTCGTCCGATTGCCTTCAGCCTTGCCCTTTTGGCGCTTGCGGCCTGCCAGAACAGCGATCTTGCAGAACCTCCGGCGCCCCTTGGTCCGTTCCGGCTGGGCCTGAACATCGCGGTGGCAGATAATATCCAGAAGGTTCCGATCTCGCGCGAGGCGACAAAGGAGCAGTGGGAAGCGGCAATCGAAAAGGCCGTGCAAGACCGCTTTGGCCGATATCAGGGTGACAAGCTTTATGATATCGGCATCGCGATCGACGGTTATGCACTGGCACCGCCCGGCATTCCCGTGGTGCTGAAGCCCAAGTCGATTCTGGTGATCACAGCCAATATCTGGGACGACGCCGCCAAGAAAAAGCTGAACCCCGAAGGCAAGCAGATCATGGTGTTCGAAAAGGCCTCGCCAGAGACCTTCATCGGATCGGGGCTGACCCAGTCCAAGGAAAAGCAGATGGAGGTTCTGAGCTACAACGCGATCAAAAAGGTCGAACAGTGGCTGTTGAGCAACCCGGAGTGGTTTGGTCTGCCCCCAAAGGGAACCAAACCTGCCGTGGCCCCGGGGGCCACCACGCCCGCACCGGCGGCTGCACCTGTTGCAGCCCCTGCCGTGGCCACAGCGGCTCCGGCAGCGCCGGTCAAGGCGGTGCCAAAGGCCACAACGAAGGCCACAGGCAAGCCTTCGACGCCGCCCCTGTTGTTGCCTGATCCGGCGGGAACGGTTCCCTGAGCCAACTGGCCCTTGATTTTCCCCCAGCCAGCAGATAAGCCGCCGCGCGTGTAGAATAGGGCTCGGCTGCCGGGCCCCCAAAACCGAGGGCGCCATCATGGCAAAGGCAAAGTTTGAACGTAACAAGCCGCATGTGAACATCGGGACCATTGGTCACGTTGACCATGGCAAGACGACGCTGACGGCTGCGATCACGAAGTATTTCGGTGAATTCCGGGCCTATGACCAGATCGACGGCGCGCCGGAAGAGCGGGCTCGCGGGATCACGATCTCGACGGCGCACGTTGAGTACGAGACGGAGAACCGTCACTACGCGCACGTCGACTGCCCCGGCCACGCCGACTATGTGAAGAACATGATCACCGGTGCTGCGCAGATGGACGGCGCCATTCTGGTGTGCGCGGCCTCTGACGGCCCGATGCCGCAAACGCGCGAGCACATCCTGCTGGGTCGCCAGGTGGGTATCCCCTACATGGTCTGCTACATGAACAAGGTTGACCTTGTTGATGACGAAGAGCTGATCGAGCTGGTGGAGATGGAACTGCGCGAGCTGTTCTCGTCCTACGAATACCCCGGCGACGACATTCCGATCATCAAGGGCTCGGCCCACCAGGCGATGATCGGCGAGCGCAAGGACATCGGCGAGGATTCGATCCGCGCGCTGATGGCTGCGGTTGACTCGTATATCCCGACCCCGGCCCGCGCTGTTGACCAGCCGTTCCTGATGCCGATCGAAGACGTGTTCTCGATCTCGGGTCGTGGCACGGTTGTGACTGGTCGTATCGAGCGTGGCGTGATCAACGTCGGCGACGAAGTTGAAATCGTCGGCATCCGCGACACCAAGAAGTCGACCTGCACGGGCGTGGAAATGTTCCGCAAACTGCTGGACCGTGGTGAAGCTGGCGACAACGTCGGCATCCTGCTGCGCGGCATCGACCGTGAGGGCGTGGAACGTGGCCAGGTGCTGTGCAAGCCGAAGTCGGTGAACCCGCACACCAAGTTCGAGGCCGAGGCCTATATCCTGACCAAGGAAGAAGGCGGTCGTCACACGCCGTTCTTCGCGAACTATCGCCCGCAGTTCTACTTCCGCACGACGGACGTGACCGGGACGGTGAAGCTGCCGGAAGGCACGGAAATGGTGATGCCGGGCGACAACCTGAAGTTCGAGGTCGAGCTGATCGCGCCGATCGCGATGGAAGAAAAGCTGCGCTTCGCCATCCGCGAAGGCGGCCGCACCGTCGGTGCCGGCGTCGTCGCTAGAATCATCGCCTGATCTGCATTTGATCATGATGACGAAAGGGCCGCCCACCGGGCGGCCTTTTTTCTTAACGCAGGCGTGCCGCAACAAGGGCGGTAACTGTGGCATCGTCAAGTTCAACCGCCAGCCGGACTGCTTCGGTCTCCCGCCCCATGGCCGCCAGCACCGGGGCAAGCAGACCACGCAGCATATGTACCGAGTGAATGGGGTCGGGCAGCCTTTCCAGTTGTGCAATAGTGGCGGACGCCCCTTGAACGTCACCTATACGGATCTGCGCCCGGCCAAGGCTGTACAACACCTCGGCCTGTTCTTCGCGGGGGAACAGGGTAACAAGCACCCCGCCACGCGCAGGATCATGCTTGAGTGCGGCGTCGATGGCCTCATCTAGCGCAACACCGCGACGCCAATGTTCGATAGTTGCCAAAAGGTCATGAGCAGTGGGAATGTCGCCTGTCACCATCGCAATGGTGATCCTTGCCTCTAGCGCCGGATCAAGTTCGGGGGCAAGCTCGCTCAACTCACGGATATCGGGTAGTATTTCGTTCGTATTCAACACGCCGGCACGGGCCCAGACCTCGATCAGACCAAACTTTGCCGTGTAATCCAGACGTGTCAAATCGCCCAGTTCAGGCGAGAGTGCCAAGGTTGTGGCCCGATCAATCTCACCAGCACGTGCATAGGCAAGCGCCAGGGCCGCATAGCCACTGGCCCTTTGTCTGGTATCTGTCCAGCTGTCGATTGCGCCCTTCGCGCCGCGCAGTGCGCCTTTGGTTAAAAGGCCTTTCAACAGACGGGCATGGCCCCGGTCCAGATCAAGCGGCAGACCGATGATGCGCATGTCAATGCGGACGACCTCGGGGCCACGCAGCGTTTCTAGGCGAGAGAATTTCGTAAGGCCGTCCGCCGGGGTGGCCGCAATGCGGGCGCGGATTTCTGCCTTGAGCGCGGTTGGCTCCAGCCCCGAATAATCCTCGGCCGGCAGAGCAGCCTGGCGGGAAAGCGCGGTCAGTGTGTCCCTCAGCCACTGGTCGGACTGCGGCTGGTTGCCCAGTCTGTAATCGGCGTCGAATGAGAGCGTTCTGACTGCAAAATGCAGGGCCTGATGGGCCTTGGCCGGGTCTGGATTGTCACTTTGAAGCCGGCCAAAAAGGGCAGAGAGGGTTTCGGTGGCCTCGCCGGTTTGTTCCTGTTCCTGAAGGTGCGACGGCAAGGTAACCACGGGCACGGAGTTCGGGCCTATCGTCATCTGCCTGTTGCAGCGCCATCTGAAAGACGCAAGCTTGCGTGGGATTGGGCAAGCAGTCCCCTTCCTCGGCGCGAGCGTCTGGTGTGCCTGTGAGCAGGAGGGCAAAGGCAAGAAAGAATCGGTCCATGTCGCAATCCGGGGCGGGTCTGAGGAGATATCCGGCCCAGTCTGGTAAGTGCAGAACTGGGCGGAATTGGGACCAGTACGGACGTTGCCAAGGTACTGGCAGGTGATGCTTACACCCTTCACCGGATCGACGATGATCGGACGCTGGGCGGGAATCTTGACTTCATGGTCACGCCGGTCGCGCTGGAAGAAAAGCTGCGCTTCGCCCTCTGCGAGGTGGTCGTCGTTCGGGCGACCCTTTTTATTGGCCGAAAGCACAGTTGACCTTTGGGCTGGACCTCTTAACCTTTATGGGGGGGAGGGACCCAGCCATGTGCCAGATTTTTGCCGGACAAGACCCCAGCCGCTATGAATCCGTGACCCGCCGCCTTCGGCTGAACGGGCAGTCCACCTCGATCCGACTAGAGCGCGCCTTTTGGGGCATCCTTGACCATATCGCCGCAAAAGAGGGGGTTTCGACCCCGGCGTTCCTGTCAAAGCTGCATTCCGAAGTGTTGCAGCAACAGGGCGAGGCGACCAACTTCACCTCGCTTCTGCGCTGTGCCTGCACCATCCATCTGGGCGAATACGACCGGATCGCGCGGCCCATCGCGGCCGAGTGACAAAGTGGCGATGTAGTAGCACGCTACTACCCGCCCCAAAAATTGGTTCTGTAACCTTACCAAAACTGCGAAGTTCTGGAGGGTTCTATGGCCAAGGCAGTCCATTCGATGATCCGCGTGCTGCAAGAGGCACGCTCGGTGGCGTTTTATGATCAGGCCTTCGGGCTGAAAATCGCGGACCGGTTGGATTTCGAAGGCTTTACACTGATCTATCTGTCGAACGCCGAGGCT
>CALRKX020000266.1:0-4351 GCA_943368305.1 Erythrobacter sanguineus | reverse complement strand
CGTTTTTGTTCAACGGCTTGAAGATCGGCACCACCTTGGCGCTGATCGGCGCTATCGTTGCCGAAAACTTCGGCTCTCCCACCCTTGGCGTGGGCTTTCGCATCTCGACCGCCGTGGGCCAGCTTGCGCTGCCGATGGTCTGGGCCGAAATTGCGGTGGCGGCGCTGTCGGGTTCGGTTTTCTATGGCCTTGTGGCGGCCATCGAAAAGGCGGTGACCTTCTGGCACCCCTCGCAACGCAGATAACCGGGCCAAAGGCCCCAACACGGAGGTAAGACAATGAAAAAACTGTTGATCGGGACCGCACTTGGCCTGCTGGCTTCGGCGGCTCAGGCGGATGACAGTGTGAAGCTGCAATTGAAATGGGTGACGCAGGCGCAGTTCGCCGGCTATTACGTCGCGCAGGAAAAGGGCTATTACAAGGAAGAGGGGCTGGATGTGACCATCCTTCCCGGCGGCCCTGACATTGCGCCCGAGCAGGTGATTGCCGGCGGCGGTGCCGATGTGATCGTCGACTGGATGCCCGCTGCCCTTGCCGCCCGTGAAAAGGGCTTGCCACTGGTCAACATCGCGCAGCCGTTCAAGCATTCGGGCCTGATGCTGACCTGCCTGAAGGAATCGGGCGTGACCTCGCCCGCCGATTTCAAGGGCAAGACGCTGGGCGTCTGGTTCTTCGGCAACGAATATCCCTTCCTGTCGTGGATGTCGAAGCTGGGCCTTTCGACCGCTGGCGGGGCCGATGGCGTGACCGTGCTCAAGCAGGGTTTCAACGTCGATCCGCTGCTGCAAAAGCAGGCGGCCTGCATTTCGACCATGACTTACAACGAATATGGTCAGGTGCTTGAGGCTGGCATCAAGCCCGAGGATCTGGTGACCTTCAAATATGAGGATGAAGGTGTAGCTACGCTGGAAGACGGTCTTTATGTGCTGGAAGACAACCTGAAAGATCCGGCGTTTGAAGAGAAGATGGTCAAGTTCGTCCGCGCCTCGATGAAGGGCTGGAAGGACGCCGAGGCGAACCCCGATGCCGCCGCCGCCATCGTGCTGGAGGCCGATGAGACCGGCGCCCAGACTGAACTGCATCAGAAGTTCATGATGGGTGAGGTTGCCAAGTTGACCGCCGGTTCCAACGGCGCGCTGGATGAGGCCGATTACAAGCGCACCGTCGCCACCTTGCTGGGTGGTGGGTCCGATCCGGTGATCACCAAGGAGCCGACGGGTGCCTTTACCATGGCGATCACGGACAAGGCGCTGAAGTAAGCACCGGGCATGAAATGACAAAGGCCGCGCCAATTCGGCGCGGCCTTTTCTTTCAGGCTGTCTGCATCAGCTTGCGTCTTCCCTTTCTGGGGGGAGGCGCGGGGCTGAGGTCAGGCTTCTGCCGCCACCGTCGCATCTTCGGCCTCATCCACCGAACTGGCGGTGATGGCAAAGCTGCGCAGGATGAAATCGGGAACATGCTCACCCATGCCGACCACGCGGGCGTCGTCGCGGCCGCCACGGTCATGGCCGCGTTCGTTGCGGTCGCGGCGCTCATCGCGGCGCGGCTCTGGCCGTTCGCTGCGCTCTGGGCGAGGGGCGCGTTGCTCCTCGGTCCGCTCTTCGCGCGGGGCGGCAGCACGGGGTTCTTCGCGGGCGGGGCGTTCCTCGCGGGGCGCGCGCTCTTCACGCACCGGACGGTCTTCGCGTGGGCTGTCGCGGCGATCACCGCCACGGTTGCGGCCACCTTCGCGGCCCGCGTCACGGCCACCGCTGCGGGGGCGGCGCTCTTCGCGCGGACGGTCGGGGCGGTCGCCCGCATCCTCCATAGCGCCTTCGGGCACTTCGCCGCGCGGGATGGCCAATTTCACCAGCGATTCAATCGCGCCCAGATATTTGCCATCTGCCGGGGTACACAGCGAAAACGCCTTGCCCAGACGACCCGCCCGGCCGGTGCGGCCAATGCGGTGAACATAGTCCTCCGGGTGCGACGGCAGGTCAAAGTTGAACACATGGCTGACGGCCGGAATATCCAGCCCGCGCGCCGCGACATCAGATGCCACCAGAATCGTCAGCGACCCATCGCGGAACGAATCCAGCGTTTTGGTGCGCACGCTTTGCTCCAGGTCGCCATGGATCGGGGCAGCATTGAAACCATGCGATTTCAGCGACTTGGCCACCACATCCACATCCATCTTGCGGTTGCAGAACACGATGGCGTTGGTGCAGGCCTCTCCTTCAGACCGGATCAGCGCCCGCAGCACGGCGCGCTTTTCGGTGAAAGAGCGGTCCTTGCGGCTGGGGGTGAACTCGAACAGCTTCTGTTCGATCGTGGTCGAGGTGGTGGCCTGACGGGCCACTTCCACCCGCACCGGGTTGGTCAGGAAGGTGTTGGTGATCCGCTCGATCTCGGGCGCCATGGTGGCGCTGTAGAACATGGTCTGGCGGGTGAAAGGAGTCAGTTGGAAGATCCGCTCGATATCGGGGATGAAACCCATATCCAGCATCCGGTCGGCCTCATCGACCACCATGATCTGCACGCCGGTCAGCAACAGCTTGCCGCGCTCAAAATGGTCCAGCAGACGGCCGGGGGTGGCAATCAGCACATCGACACCACGGTCGATCAGCTTGTCCTGTTCGCCGAACGCCACGCCGCCAATCAGCAGCGCCTTGGTCAGCTTGGTATGCTTTGCATAGGTGTCGAAGTTTTCAGCCACCTGAGCGGCCAGTTCGCGCGTCGGGCACAGCACAAGGCTGCGCGGCATCCGGGCGCGGGCGCGGCCTTGGCCCAGCAGGGTGATCATCGGCAGCGAGAAGCTGGCGGTTTTCCCGGTGCCGGTCTGGGCGATGCCCAGCACGTCACGGCCCATAAGGGCGGGCGGGATGGCCTGCTCTTGAATCGGGGTGGGGGTTTCGTATCCGGTTTCCGACACGGCCTGAAGCACGCGCGGGTCCAGCGCAAGGTCTGCAAATTTGGTCATCAGCGTCCTGAATGTGCGGGATCGGCCCGCAAGAAAGGGATGGGACGCAATGTTTCCGGGCGCCCCGGCGTCATCTGGCGCAACTTGCGCCTCCGCGCGCGATACCGGAAACGGCGGGCCGGGTCAAGCAAGGCCGCAAATCGGGGCACGGGTAAGGTATTCCTGACGGTGTGTCAGGATGAAGGCCGGGCTAGCATGCCCAGATTGATGTAGGTGGTTTCAGGGCGTGATTCCGGTTCCCCCCATTTTTTCCAAGTTCTTTGTTATGTTCCGGTGTCACTGCCCGGTTTTCAAAAGACAGGGGGCCATCGCTTGCGATGGCCCCCTGATTCTTTCATCGCTGCATGATCAGATGTCGAACACCACGCCCTGCGCCAAGGGCAGGGTCGAACCATAGTTGATCGTGTTGGTTGCCCGGCGCATATAGGCTTTCCAGGCGTCTGACCCGCTTTCACGCCCGCCGCCTGTTTCCTTTTCGCCGCCAAACGCGCCGCCGATTTCCGCCCCCGACGGCCCGATGTTCACATTGGCAATGCCGCAATCCGAGCCGCGCGCCGACAGGAAGGTTTCGGCCTCTCGCATGTCATTGGTGAAGACCGAGGATGACAGGCCCTGCGGCACCGCGTTGTGCAGATCCAGCGCGCTATCAAAATCACTGTATTTCATCACATACAGGATCGGGGCGAAGGTTTCATGCACCACCGGGCCGGTTTGTGCGGGCATCTCGACCAGTGCGGGGCGGGCATAGGCGCCGCCCATGCCACTCACGACTTCGCCGCCATGCACCGTGCCGCCCGCCGCGCGCGCCTGATCCAGCGCGGATTGCATGCCGTTCAGCGCAGCTTCGTCGATCAGCGGGCCGACCAGAACGCCCTGTTCCAGCGGATTGCCGACCTTGACCGAGGCATAGGCCGCCTTTAGGCGCGGCAGCAGGGTGTCATAGACAGACTCGTGCAGGAACAGGCGGCGCAGCGTGGTGCAGCGTTGACCGGCGGTGCCCATCGCGGCAAAGGCCAGCCCGCGCAGCGTAAGATCAAGGTTGGCGGTCGGGCCGACAATGGCGGCATTGTTGCCACCCAGTTCCAAGAGGCAGCGGCCAAAACGGGCGGCGACCTTGGGGCCAACCTCACGGCCCATCCGCGTCGAGCCGGTGGCAGACACCAGCGCCACTGCCGGGCTGTCCACCAGCGCCTCGCCCGCCTCGCGAGCGCCGATCACCGTTGTCGCAAGGCCAGCGGGCGCATTGCCCCCTTCGGCGTTGAACCGCACGATGGCACGGTCCAGCGTGGCTTGTGCCGCCAGCGCCGACAGGTTGGCCTTTTCCGAAGGCTTCCACACCACGGCGTTGCCGCACACCAGCGCCAGCGCCGTGTTCCACGACCAGACCGCGAC
>CALRKX020000265.1:0-4375 GCA_943368305.1 Erythrobacter sanguineus | reverse complement strand
AGGCCAAAGGGCTTGCAACAGCCAAGCTGGCACCGACTGATCTTGTGCTGTATCAGGGCGAAATCCTTGGCATCACCGGTCCCGTCGGGGGCGGGATGGAGCAGATCGAAAAGGCGCTGACAGGTCTTGTCGACCATGAGGGCGAGATTTTCATCAACGGCGCGCGAGTCAGCATCAACACCCCTGCCGACGCGCTTGCGGCAGGGATCGCGCTGATCCCCGAAGACCGCCGCAAACAGGCGCTGTTTCCCAACCTGTCGCTGGCGGAAAACGTGTCGCTGCCGATCCTCGACAAACTGGCGACCTTTGGCTACGTCACCGACCGTGCCACGCTGCAAAATGGCCGCGAAGTGGTGCAGGCACTGGCGCTGCACCCCGCGACACCCGCCACCAACATGCGCTATTTCTCGGGCGGCAATCAGCAAAAGGCTGTCATCGGCAAATGGCTGAAACGGCGTCAGAAGATCTACATTTTCTCCGAGCCGACCACCGGCGTTGACGTGGGCGCAATCCGGCAGATTTATGAGATCATGCTGGAAATCGCCAAGGATGGAGCATCGATCATCCTTATCTCGACCTCCTTCAACGAACTTCTGTCGCTGTGCGAGCGGATCATGGTGGTTCATAACGGCAAGGTCTCAGTTCAGGCGCCGCGATCCAGCTTCACCCGCGACAGCCTGCTGGCCGCAACGCTTGCGGCTGACACCGGAAGGCATGCCGCGGAATGAGCCATGATCTCGCTGTTATAGGTGGCGGGATCGTAGGGATCGCCACGGCACTTCGCTATCTTGGCCGATTTCCCGATGCGCGCATCATAGTGCTGGAAAAAGAGTCTGACGTTGCCCGTCATCAGACCGGCAACAACTCGGGCGTTATTCATGCCGGCGTATACTATGCGCCCGGATCGCTGAAGGCACGATTGTGCCGCAAGGG
The DNA here is from genome assembly GCA_943368305.1 of Erythrobacter sanguineus. Taxonomy (GTDB): domain Bacteria; phylum Pseudomonadota; class Alphaproteobacteria; order Rhodobacterales; family Rhodobacteraceae; genus Fuscibacter. The sequence continues at coordinate 3,442 of CALRKX020000265.1, read as the reverse complement.
CGCGGTTCTTCTGAAAGAGTTTTGCCGCGCCGAGTGCATCGAGTTCGAGGAATGTGGCAAGCTGATCGTCGCCACCGATGAGGTCGAGGTGGCCCGCCTTGCCGATCTGCGAAGCCGCGCCATTGCCAATGGTATCCCGTTCGAAGAGGTGTCGCGGCAAGACCTTCCAAGGCGCGAGCCGCTGATCAAGGGTCTGGACGCGCTGTTCTTTCCCGAATCCGCCATTGTCGATTACGGATTGGTCACGCGGCGGATGGCCGGGCGCATCACGGCCCTTGGCGGGCAGGTGCGGCTGAATGCGCGCGTCACCTCGATCACGGAAACGGCGCAAGGGGTTGATATCGGTCTTGGGGCCGAGGTGATCACGGCGCAGAGGATCGTTGTCTGTGGCGGTGCGCAGGCGGACCGTCTGGCGCGGATGGCAGGGCTGAAAACAAACTTTCGGATCATTCCGTTTCGGGGCGAGTACTATCAGGTCGATCCGGCATTGCGGGCCGGCATCCGGCATCTGATCTATCCGGTGCCAAACCCCGATCTTCCTTTCCTGGGCATCCACCTGACTCATGAGGTGAACAACCGGCTCAGCGTCGGGCCGAACGCGGTGCTGGGCCTGTCGCGCGAAGGATTGCCGCGTTTTTCGGTCAATCTGCGGGATTGCTGGGATATCGTCAGCTTTGGCGGGTTCTGGCGGTTCCTGAAGGGCAACCTGCGTTCGGGCCTGGCCGAGATGCGGAATTCGCTGTTCACTTCGGCCTATCTGCGGGAATGCCACAAATACATGCCCAGCCTGAAGCGGTCTGATCTGAAGGCGCGCAAAGCGGGGGTGCGCGCGCAGGTGGTGATGGATGACGGCCATATCGAGCATGATTTTCTGGTGCTGACCACGCAGCGGATGGTCCACATCTGCAACGCGCCCTCGCCTGCAGCCACATCCTCTTTGGCAATTGCCGACCATATTCTGGACGGCTATTTGGGCGAAATCGGGAAGGCATGATAATGCCCCCTGTTGCCACACGAGCCCTCTGCGCAAGTCATCCAGGAAGCCCGTGCGCGTATTACCCCGCATGTCGTTCGGACGCCATTGTTGAGTTCGGTTGAATTGAACGAATGCCTTGGCGCGCGCATCTACTTCAAGCCGGAAAACCTGCAACGCACCGGTGCTTTCAAGTTTCGCGGTGCGATCAATCGGCTGTTGCAACTGACAGAAGTTGAGGCGGCGGCAGGCGTTGTGCCCTGGTCGTCAGGCAATCATGGGCTGGCCATATCCCATGGGGCGAGGATATTGGGTGTCAAGGTCACGGTTCTGATGCCGCAGGATGCGCCCAGGATCAAAGTTGACGGCGTGCGCGCTAACGGGGCCGCAGTCCGTCTATATGACAAACGGACAGAAAACCGCGAAGCCATCGGGTGCGAGATTGCTGCACAAACTGGTGCGGTGATCGTGCCGCCCTATGACGACGCCTATGTCATCGCGGGCCAATCAACGGTCGGAGCAGAGATTGCCGAACAAGTGGCCGAAAATGGGCAGCGCCTTGATGGCTTGCTACTGCCGTGTTCCGGGGGCGGGCTTGCGTCAGGTGCGGCTTGCGGGGTGCACATGCTGTCGCCCGAGACATCAGTTTTCACGGTTGAGCCGCAATGCTACGACTGTGTGGCGCGGTCATATGCCTTGGGTCAAGCCGTTGTTGCCCCCGCCGACGGCACTTCGATCTGCGACGCGTTATTGGTCGCTACACCGGGCCATTTGACATGGCCCTTTGTGCAAAAAGCACATGGCCGGGGCGCTGACTGTCACGGACGCCGAAGTTTTGGCGGCTGTGCGCTTTGCTTGGGGGCAGCTGAAGCTTGTGGTGGAGCCGGGCGGAGCTGCAGCTTTGGCAGCGGTTCTTGCTGGCAAGGCGGACGTGGCCGGGAAAACGGTTGTTGTGGTTCTTAGTGGCGGCAATGTGGATGCTGGCACCTTTGCAGACCTGATCCAAACGGACGACAGACGGCCGTGAACCAGCTTGATCGCCGACTGGAAGCCTTGGGTATTGAACTGCCTGTCGTAAACCCGCCGCAAGGCAACTATCTGCCTTTTACGCGCACGGGAAAGCTTGTGTTCATAGCAGGGTAGGGGCCGCGCAAGGACGGAGTTTTGTTGTTCAAGGGTATCGTTGGTGCTGATCTGAGTGTTGAAGTCGGTCAGGCCGCCGCGCGGATATGCGCGCTGAACATATTGGCAAATCTGCGCGCGGCTTCCGGTGGAGATCTGACGCGCGTGGTGCGGATGGTTCGTTTGGCGGGCCTTGTGCGCTGTACAGCAGAGTTTGTGCAACAAGCGTTGGTCATGAACGCCGCTTCCGATCTGATTTGCGATGTACTTGGCGCGGCGGGGCCACATGCGCGCATTGCCTTTGGCACCCATTCACTACCGTCTGGAATGGCTGTTGAAATTGAGGCGCTGGCAGAAATCAGAGTGGATCAAGGGGCCACGTAGGCCCCTTGAAGGATCGTATCAGCCCGCAATTGCGTCCGCGGCGGCTTGGGCAATCGCCTCGTCGTCGGGGGGCATCCCACCGGCCACACCAACCGCGCCGATGACAACGCCGTCTTTCACAATCGGCACGCCGCCTGCAAAGGCGATCAGCGCCTGCCGGTGCGAGGTTTCCATGCCGTAAAGCGGCGCGCCCGGCTGGATCAGAGGCATGATATCGCCCGTTTTCATGCACATCGAGGCCGAGGTATAGGCCTTGCCCTGCGAAATCTCGATGCTGGCCAGAAGCGCGCCTTCCATGCGGATATAGCCGAGCAGATTGCGGCCAGCGTCCACGATGGCGATGCTGGACGGCGACTTGATCTCTCCGGCTTTCTTGAGGCCAGCGGCAATTCCTGCCTGAATCTGGGTTGCGGTGATGGTCATGGTATCCTCCGTGCGTGTTGAAAAATCAGGAATTGTAGACGCCGCCATCGATCGTGATGGCTTGTGCGGTCATGTAGGACGACTCGTCCGAGGCAAGGTAGACGAACATCGGTGCGATTTCGCTGGATTGCGCCTGACGCTTCATCGGCACAACGGACTCGACTGCCACACTTTGCGCGCTGGTGCCGCCCATGAAATCAATTGCGGGCTTGTTGAAGGCGGTATCGACCCAGCCGGGGCAGATCGCGTTGACGCGGATGTTGTCGCCTGCCAGTTCCACGGCCAAAGCCGTGGTAAAAGCGATGACGGCACCTTTTGAGGCCGAATAAGCCGTCATCCCCGGTCCGCCACGCTTGCCTGCCAGCGACGAGGTGTTGATGATCGACCCGCCGCCGTTCTTGCGCAGCAAAGGGACGGCATATTTCGCGCCAAAGAAATGCGCGCGGGCGTTCACTGCGAACAGAGCGTCCCATTTGCTTGCGTCAAAATCTGTCACTGCGCCGGAATGTTGCAGCCCTGCGTTCTGCACCAGAACATCAA
>CALRKX020000264.1:0-4391 GCA_943368305.1 Erythrobacter sanguineus | reverse complement strand
GGAAGGCATCTCACAAGCCGCGCCGGAGATCATCAAGGCCGCCGATCAGGAGACAGATCCCGAGGTGGCCGACTGGGCGCAAGAGGGCGAGGACGAACCGTTTGACACCCTTGCCCGTGGCGCGCCCACCATCGAACCCGACCCGGCCTGGGCCGATGCCGCCGAGGCAGAGGCGGTCGAGGAACTGAGCGGTGAAATCGCGGGCCGGATAGATCCGGTCGAGGCGCAGGCCATAGGCGAAGAGGCGTTGCGTGAACTGGTCCGCGAGTTGATCGTGGAAGAGTTGCAGGGCGCTTTGGGACAGCGGATTACCCGCAATATCCGCAAGCTGATCCGAGCTGAAATTGCCCGGGCCGTGGCAACCGAAGAGCTGTATTGATCCGTTTCACGCCCGTCATGAAATGAATGCTGGCAAACGAAAAAGCGGCCCCTAGGGGCCGCTTTTTCGTCTTGCAATGTGGTCGGATCAGGCGGCTTCTGCCTGATCCATTTCCATCGCATGGCGACGTTCGGATTCTTCACGGCTCAACGCGACCGAAGTGCGTACGCCCTTCGAGACGAACTCCATCAGACCTTTCACAACCCGTTCGTTCGGGTCGATCCCGGCGCAGGACAAAACTTCGCGCCCGTCGCGCGAACGGGCCCAACGAGCGATCTGCTCGGGTCCGTTGCCAAACTTCTTGTCATCCGCAATGGCATCATCCAATGCGGCGAGCACCACGGCGGCAAACAGCTTGCGCGCGCGTTGACCTTGCTCGAAGTTGAACGCAGTGCTGTCGATCGTGTCCAGCATCACGAGCTCCTTTGTTATTGCTCTTGTTAGCGGTCGCGTCCTGCGCTTGTAACGATTTGATCACGATTCGGCGTCTCGTCTTTCATATGGCAGATATGCGCTGGGTGCATAGCTAAAAGACGATCGCTACAGTATCTTGTCGGATTGGTGCAGGACGGTCGGCCATATATAGGGCTGTTCATCCATCTATCAACCATTTGCCAATATTTGGCCGCAATTTATGCAGGGGTAGCGCATGGCAGGGCTTGATCTTCTGATAAATGCGTTGCGCGCAGCGGCGGTGGCGGAAATCCTGCCGCGCTTTCGTAACCTGCGGCCCGGACAGGTTGATCGCAAGTCGCATTTCGCCGATCTGGTGACGGTTGCCGATACCGCCGCCGAGGCGCATGTGACGGCATCTCTGGCCCGCGACTGGCCCGGTATTCCGGTGCTGGGAGAGGAAGGTGTCGCCGAAAATCCCGCCTTGCGCCAGCGGATGGCAACCGAGGCGCAGGCCGTGGTGCTGGACCCGATTGACGGCACCTGGAACTATGCGCGCGGTCTGGCGCTGTTCGGAATGCTGGCTGCCGAGGTGCATCATGGCCGGGCGAGGGCGGGGGTGCTTTATGATCCGATTGGCGATGACTGGATCGTGGCGACTGCCGATGGCCCCACGCAGTTGCAGGATGCGCGGGGCACCAGCCGCCAGCTTGCAACCTCTGCCGTGACCGATCCGGCAGAGATGACGGGCTATTTTGCGGCGGGCCTGTTCGAAGGGGAGATGCGCCGCGCCGGGGTTCTGGCCGGGCTGGGCTATGGCCGCGTTCTGACGCTGCGCTGCGCCTGCCACGAATACCGGCTGATCGCGCAGGGTTATGCCGAGTTTGCCCTGTCCGGGCCGGTGCCCCATCCGTGGGATCATGCGGCGGGGGCGCTGGCGGTGGTGCGGGCAGGCGGCGTGGCGCGGTTTCTGGATGGGCATGACTATTCGCTGGTGCGCGAACAGGGCGTTTTGCTGGTGGCCAGCAGCGAGGCGGTCTGGCAGCGCGTCGCACAGGATTTCGCAGCGCTGGCGGGCTAGCTTTCGGCGAACAACTGCGCCGAACCGGCGGTCAGCGGGCCGTCCATCCGGTCATGGCGCATATGGGCAAGCGCCCGCCCGCCCGACTGGGTGAACAGCACTCCGGCCGATTTGCCGCCTGACAGGATTTCGGTTCCGACCGGGGCCGCCCCTTCGATCCGCAGGCGCACAAGGCCTTTGCGCAGCTCTGTCTTGTGCTTCATCCGCGCGGTGACTTCCTGCCCGACATAGCAGCCCTTGCGAAAGTTGACACCGTGCAACCGTTCGAACCCGGCTTCCAGCAGATAGCTGTCATCGGGCAAAAGCTCGATCCCGGTTTCCGGGATCAGGTGTTCGACCCGAATGGCATCCCAGTCAATCGCGGGCGCATCGCCCACCTCGCCCCAGGCGCGCCAGCCAAGGGCCGGGTGGCGCGGGTCGGGCAAGGCCCCGGCAGGGGCCGCGCCAAGGCCACGGGTGACATGCAGGTCGGGTGCAGTCACAATCTGCACATCGGCGCGCAGGCGGTACATCGACAGGCGGCGCACTGTCGCCTCTGCCAATTTGTCCGAAATGTCGAGCAGCAGTTCCCCACCGCGCGCAACCACGAAGAAATCGGCCAGATATTTGCCCTGCGGTGTCAGCAGCGCGGCCCAGACCACCCCATCGGCCTTTTCCAGCGGCTGCACATCGTTTGACACCAGCCCCTGCAGGAAGGGCAGGGCATCGGCGCCGGTCAGGCGATAGATCAGACGGTCGGGGGCGGTTTCGGCATTCATGCGCCAGATGTCGGCGCGGGGGCGGCGAAGGTCAAGCCCCTACCAGTCACCCAGTTTGCCCTTCGCCTCATAGCGGCGGTAAGAGTCGCGAAGTACTTCCGGGTCATAGCCATCCCTGATCCAGTCGATCAGGCTGATGCCGCTCCGGTCCCGCTCTCGGGCATAGTAGCGCAGGAAGTGATCAAGAACGCCCGTCCGGCCAAAGGACAGGTGGACATAGCGCAGCGACAACTGGCCCATTGCCTCTTCGACCGATTTCCCATCGACCCAGATCAGCCACAAGGCAGCGGCAAGGCCGGTGCGGTCTGCGCCGGATTTGCAATGCACCAGAATGGGGCGCGGCAGGGTCTGGAACAGATCGTAAAGCTGCAACAGCGCCTCGGGCCTGGGCGGCTGGCGGGCCGACATGTTCAGGTCGATCAGGGGCATGCCAAGGCGGTCACAGGCCTCACGCTCGAACAGCCAGAAACTTTGCCCCGAGGCACCCCGCAAGTTCAGAACCGATTTGATGCCCAGCTTTGCATAGGCCGCAAGCCGCTTGCCGTCGGGCTGGTTCGACCGGAACAGTCCGGGGGCCACGGCAAAGAAGTTGTGCCACCAGATGCGCAGGAAGGCGTGATCGGACAGTTGGAAATGCCACCAGGCGGCGCGGCGCGCGGCGGGGGTAGTGATGTCGGTGCCATAGCGCCGCCCAAGGGCGTCCTGCCAGTCCTTCAGCTTTTGGTGCCAGACCTTCAGCGTCTTTTGAACTCGGCCAAGCATCGGAACTGTTCCCTTCGGTGTCGCGGGCGAGATAGCGGCTTGAAGTCAGGCGCGCAAGCATGGCGGCTGATTGACCTTGGCCGGACTGCCCGATAGCCCTTGGCCAACGCGAAAGGATTTGACGATGACGCTTGCCAGTGGCCGCCCCTATCTTGCCATTCCCGGTCCCTCGGTTCTGCCCGACCGGGTGGTGCAGGCCATGCAGCGGCCATCGCCCAACATCTATGCCGGGGCGCTGGTGGATATGGTCGCGGGCCTGTGGCCCGACCTGCGCGCCGTGGCGGGCACGACGCAGAATGTGGCGGCCTATATCGGCAACGGCCATTCGTTGTGGGAGGCTTCGACGGCGAATCTTTTTTCGCGCGGCGACCGGGTGCTGTTGGTATCCACCGGCCATTTCGGCCAGGGCTGGGTGGGGGCGTTGCGGGCGATGGGGGTTCAGGTTGACTGTCTGGATTTTGGCCGCAAACCTGCCGATTTCGGCCAGGTCGAGGCGGCTTTGCGCGCGGATGGCGCGGGCAATATCCGGGCGGTGATGACCACCCATGTCGATACCGCCAGTTCGGTGCGCACCGATGTTCCCGCGCTGCGGGCGGCGATGGATGCGGCGGGGCATCCGGCGCTGCTGATGGTCGATTGCATTGCCAGCCTTGGCTGTGACGAGTTTCGCATGGACGACTGGGGCGTCGACGTGACCCTTGCCGCCAGTCAGAAGGGGCTGATGACTCCGGCGGGCATGGGGTTCCTGTGGTTTTCCGAAAAGGCCCGTGCGGCGGGGCGGGCGGCCGATCTGCGCACCCCCTATTGGGACTGGACGCCCCGTGCTGACGGCCCCGATTTCTGGCAGCACTGGCATGGCACCGCCCCCACCCACCACCTGTTCGCGCTGCGCGAGGCGCTGACAATGCTGCACGAAGAAGGGATGCCCGCCGTCTGGGCCCGCCACCGCGCGCTGGCGGGCGCTGTCTGGGCGGCATTCGATGCCTGGGGTGCGGGCAATCCGGAAATCCGGCTGTCG
>CALRKX020000263.1:0-4393 GCA_943368305.1 Erythrobacter sanguineus | reverse complement strand
CGTCAGGAGAACGCCCCGTGACCCTACCCGTCCGAGACCAGGTTCGATACTGGGGCATCGCCGCACTGGTGTTTCTGCTGACCCTATGGCTCTTGGGCGATGTCATGCTGCCGTTTGTGGTGGGCGGCGCGCTGGCCTATTTCCTTGATCCGGTCGCCGACCGGCTTGAGCGTGCGGGCCTTGGCCGGACGGCCGCAACCTCTGTCATCACGCTGGTTGCCGTGCTGCTGATGGGGCTTTTGGTGCTGGCGGTCATTCCCACGCTGATCAATCAGTTGATCGCGCTGGTCAACGCCGCGCCAGAGATTGCCCGCAAGCTGCAAACACTGCTGACCGAGAAATTCCCCAGCCTGAATGATGATACCTCGGCCATTCGCGAAACGCTGGCCAAGATCGCCAGCACCATACAATCCAAAGGCGGCGCGCTGGCCGAGGGGCTGATCGCCTCGATCATGGGGGTGATTTCGGCGGCGGTGTTCATTCTGGTCGTGCCGGTGGTGGCGTTCTACCTGTTGCTGGATTGGGACCATATGGTCGCGCGGGTCGACAGCCTGCTGCCGCGCGACCATGCGCCCGTGGTGCGCCGCCTTGCGACCGAGATTGATACGGTGCTGTCGTCGTTCATCCGGGGGCAATTGTCGGTCTGTGTCGTGCTGGGGCTTTACTACTCGGTCGCGCTGATGCTGGCGGGGTTGCAGTTCGGGCTGGTGGTGGGGGCGATTGCCGGGATGATCACCTTCATCCCCTATATCGGGGCCATCGTCGGCGGATCGCTGGCGATTGGCCTTGCGCTGTTCCAGTTCTGGGGCGACTGGGTGTCAATCGGCATTGTCGCCGGTATCTTTGGCGTCGGCCAGTTCATGGAAGGCAACATCCTGACGCCCAAGCTGGTCGGCCATTCGGTGGGCCTGCATCCGGTGTGGCTGCTGTTCGCCCTGTCGGCCTTTGGCACCTTGTTCGGCTTTGTCGGCATGCTGGTGGCGGTGCCGGTGGCGGCCAGCCTTGGGGTGCTGATCCGCTTTGCCATTGCGCAATACCGCGACAGCCCGCTGTATCGCGGCCTTGCCCCTCGGCAGGATGAGGACGCGGCGTGAGTCCACGGCAAATGGCGTTCGATCTGGGGCATGGCGAAAGCTATGATCTGGCGGGTTTTTTCTCCTCGCCCGCCAATGGCGGGGCGCTGGCGATGATCGGCGACGATACCGCATGGCCGGGGGGCAAGCTGCTACTGGTCGGGCCGGAGGGCGCGGGCAAGACCCATCTGGCGCATATCTGGGCGACGGGCAGCGCGACCATCGTTGCAGCCAACGACCTGCCGGGGCTGAACCTGCGCACCCTTGGCCCCCGCGTGGCTGTTGAGGATGCCGAGCTGATCGGCGGCAACGCTGCGGCGGAAGAGGCGCTGTTTCACCTTCACAACCTGATCCTGCCCGCCGCACAACCCTCTGGTCGCCTACTTGTGACCGCCCGCACCGCCCCGCGCGATTGGGGCCTGCACCTTCCCGACCTGCTTTCCCGGATGCAGGCCACCGCCATCGCCCGGCTGGACCCGCCGGATGATGCCCTGCTGGCTGCCGTTCTGGTCAAGCTGTTCGCCGACCGCCAGATTGCCGCGCCGCCGAACCTGATCCCCTATCTGGTCACCCGCATGGAACGCTCTATCGCGGCCGCCCGCGATCTGGTGGCGCGGCTGGACCGGCTGGCACTGGCCGAGGGACGCGGTATCACACGCCAGCTTGCCGCTGAGATTCTGGACAGTGCCGGGCGTGAGTGAAACACTGTCCCCGCAACCGTCACATATTCGCCAAAGGCCGCCGGTATCAGCCGCACCATGATCAACACCGATTTCCTCAAAGCCCCCTTCCCCGCGCCGGTCACCTTGCCCGAGGCCGAAACCCACGGCCCGCGCAGGTTCTTCAACCGCGAACTGTCGTGGCTGGCCTTCAACTGGCGCGTGCTGGAAGAGGCGGCGAACCCGGCGGTGCCCTTGCTGGAGCGCCTGCGCTTCCTGTCGATTTCGGCAACCAACCTGGATGAATTCTACACCGTCCGCGTTGCGGGTCTGCGCGAACTGGTCAAGACCGGCAACACCACCCCGTCGGAAGATGGCCGCACCCCGGCAGAGCAGTTGCGGCTGATCCATGCCGATGCACGCAAGCTGATGCAGATGCAGCAGATCGTGTACAAAAAGCTGAAGCGCGCGATGGAGGCCGTGGGCATCATCATCGCCTCGCGCTCCAAGCTGACGGCGCGTGACCTGAAATTTCTGGAAGAGCACTTTCTGGCCAAGGTTTTTCCGGTCCTGTCGCCGCTTGCCATCGACCCGGCGCACCCCTTTCCTTTCATCCCCAACACCGGCTTTTCCCTTGCGCTGGAGTTGGAGCGCACCCGCGACCACCGCACGCTGAAGGCGCTGCTGCCCATTCCGCAACAGATTGCCCGCTTTATCCCCCTGCCGGGGAAAGAGGGCGAAGACCGCTTTCTGCCCCTGGAAGAGCTGCTGCTCTTGCATCTGGACATGTTGTTTCCCGGCTATACCGACCGGGGCCATTGCACCTTCCGCGTGCTGCGCGACAGCGATCTGGAGGTCGAGGACGAGGCCGAAGATCTGGTGCGAGAGTTCGAGGTCGCGCTGAAACGCCGCCGCCGGGGCGAAGTGATCCGCATGAAAATGTCGGCCGGTGCCCCAGCCGATCTGCGCGCGCTGATCATGGAGGAGCTGGCCGTCACCGGCGATGAGGTGGTCGAGGTGCGGGGCCTTCTGGGGGTGGCAGACCTGAAGGAACTGGTGCTGTCGTCGCGCCCTGATCTGCTCTGGCCGCCCTTCACCCCGCGCATTCCCGAACGCGTGCAGGACCATGACGGCGATATGTTCGCCGCCATCCGGCAGAAAGACATGCTGCTGCATCACCCGTATGAGACCTTTGACATGGTGATCCGCTTTCTGGAACAGGCAGCGCGTGACCCCAATGTTCTGGCGATCAAGCAGACGCTTTACCGCACCAGTTGGGACAGCCCCGTGGTTTCCGCGCTGTGCGAAGCGGCAGAGGCGGGCAAATCGGTCACAGCATTGGTCGAGTTGAAGGCCCGGTTCGACGAGGCCGCGAACATCCGCCAAAGCCGCCGACTGGAACGGGCGGGCGCGCATGTGGTTTACGGCTTCATGAACCAGAAAACCCATGCCAAGATTTCCACCGTCGTGCGGCGCGAGGGCGAAAATCTGGTGACCTATACCCATTACGGCACCGGCAATTATCACCCCATCACCGCACGCATCTATACCGATGTCAGTCTGTTCACCTGCGATGCGGCGCTGGGGCGCGATGCGACCAAGGTCTTCAACTATCTGTCCGGCTATGTTCAGCCGCAAGGCCTTGAAAATCTTGCGATTTCACCGATCAGCCTGAAGGCGCGCCTGTTGTCGCTGATCGCGACCGAGGCGGACCACGCCCGCGCGGGCCGCCCCGCCGCGATCTGGGCCAAGATGAACAGCCTGATCGAAGGCGAGGTGATCGACGCGCTTTATGCCGCATCTCAGGCGGGGGTGAAGATCAACCTTGTCATTCGCGGCATCTGCGGCATCCGCCCCGGCGTGGCGGGCCTGTCGGAAAACATCCGCGTCAAATCCATCGTCGGGCGCTTTCTGGAACACAGCCGCATCATGTGTTTCGGCAACGGCGGCGACCTGCCGGGCAAGGCGGCGCGGGTGTTCATCTCTTCCGCCGACTGGATGGACAGGAACCTGTCGCGTCGGGTGGAAACGCTGGTCGAGATCAACAACGAAACCGTGCGCGCCCAGATTGTCAGCCAGATCATGGCGGCCAATCTTGCCGATACCGCGCAAAGCTGGATCATGGCGCCCGACGGCACGTTCCACCGCAATCTTGCGGACCCCGACATCAACCGCTTCAACTGCCACCGCTTCTTCATGGAGAACCCTTCGCTGTCTGGCCGTGGTACGGCTGGTGCCAAGGATGTTCCCCGCATCGCCTGAAAGGAAACACCATGAGCGAGACCGACGACGACCATGGCCCCTTTGGCAAACCCCTGTTCGACGACCCTTCGACGCGCGCCCTTAGCCGCGTGGGGGTTGTGGATGTGGGATCGAACTCTGTTCGCATGGTGGTGTTCGATGGCGCGGCCCGCAGCCCGGCCTATTTTTACAACGAAAAGATCATGTGCGGTCTGGGCAAGGGGCTGGCCGAAACCGGTAGGCTGAACCCCGAGGGGCGGGTACGCGCGCTGTCCGCGCTGAAACGGTTTGCGTTGCTGGCCAAGGGGATGGAAGTGCAAAGCATGACCGTCGTCGCCACCGCCGCCACACGAGAGGCCGAGGATGGCCCAGAGTTTCAGTTGCAGGTGGTGCGCGAAACCGGCCTGAAGCTGTGGGTGA
>CALRKX020000262.1:0-4402 GCA_943368305.1 Erythrobacter sanguineus | reverse complement strand
CCCCCCCCCCTGCAACGCGGTTACACGCGAACCGGGTTGGCCTTTGCCAGACGGTCAAAGGCCATCAGGCTGTCGATCAGTGCGGGCATGTCGCGCAGATAGATCATGTTCGGCCCGTCCGAAGGCGCCTTGTCCGGGTCTTGATGGGTTTCCAGAAACACCCCTGCGATGCCCAGCGACACGGCCGCCCGCGCCAGAACCGGCGCGAACTCGCGCTGGCCGCCCGAACTGTCGCCCAAGCCACCGGGGAAGGCGACGGCATGGGTGGCATCCATGATCACCGGATAGCCGGTGCGCCCCATGATCGGCAGGCTGCGCATATCGGCCACCAGCCCGTTATAGCCAAAGGTCGTGCCACGCTCGGTAAGCAGAATACGCTCATTCCCGGTCGAGGCGATCTTTTCAGCAACATTGGCCATGCCATAGGGGTCCAGAAACTGGCCCTTTTTCACATTGACGGCTGCCCCCGTCCGGCCCGCGGCCAACAGCAGGTCGGTCTGGCGGCACAAAAGCGCGGGGATTTGCAGCACATCGACGACCGAAGCCACAGCGGCGGCCTGTTCCGGTTCGTGGAAATCGGTCAGAACCGGCAGTCCCATCGCCTTGATCGCCGCCAGAATCTTCAGCCCGGCGTCCATACCCAGCCCGCGCTTTCCCTTCAGGCTGGTGCGGTTGGCCTTGTCATAGCTGGCCTTGAACACATATTGCGCGCCCGCGTTGGCGCAGGCCTCGGCCAGAGTGCCCGCGATCATCTGGGCATGGTCCAGTGTTTCCAACTGGCAGGGCCCGGCGATCACCAGAAGCGGTTGGTCATTGCCAACCACAAGATTGCCGATTTGAACCGTTTTCATGCCTGCCTCACGCGGTGACCTGCTCTCGCAGGATTGCAATTGTCATCGAGATCATCAGGTAGATCCCCGTAAAGATCAGCAGCGCCACGAGTGTGTTTTCAAACGCACGCGGGTAAGCTGCCGCATCGGGACGCACCGGACTGACCGCGATAGACAGATAGCGCGTCTGGCGGTTGGCTTCCAGCCGGGCTGTTTCCATTGCCTGAAGGGCGGCGGCCATCATCAACTGCCGGGTCTGCACATCGGACGAAGCGACCAGAAGCTGGCTTTGCACCTTCGCGATGGAAATGCCCGAAGCACTGTCTTCGGTCAGCTTGGCGCGCAATTCGCCAATCTGTTCTTCGATGGTGGCGATGCGGCGTTTCAACGGCTCCATCCGGGCCTGGTTCGGGCTGGCGTTGGATTCCATCTGCGCCAGCGACAGGCGGTCCTGTGTCATCTGTGTTTCCAGAGTGGAGATCTGGCCGGTCACCAGCGATGCCTCCACCTCGGAGTTCAGAACCTTGAATTGCTCTTGCAGGTCCACAACCTTCTGGTTCGCGTCCTGCAATTTTTTCTCTGCATCTTCATAGGCCTCCAGCGCGCCTTTCATCTGGTCGGCGCGCAGGCGCTGGGTCAGCTTGTCCACCTGGTCTTCGGCATAGCTGATCAGAGCCTGGGAAAACTCCACCGATTTGTCGGGGTCGGCGGCGCGGACCTCCATCTTGATCAGGCCTTCCGAGGGATCGTAGGAAACCTTGACCATGCGCTGATAAAGCTTGAACACCTCTGCCTCGGAGGCGCCGGGCGGCAGCCGCAACAGCGCGTCAATTCCGGGGGCAGAGAAGTGATCGCGAAAGCCCTTGTCGGATTCCAGCCGCTGCATCGCGCCCTGGCTTTGCAGATAGCCCTGAACGGCAATGGAATCCTGTGAAGTGGCGAATTGTGTGCCGCGCAGCAGGCTGCTCATCCCGGCAGCAGCCGCCGGTTCGGCCTGCTGGATCACGAATTGCGTGGTGGTGGCGTAGATCGGCGAGGCGATCACATAGTAATACAGCGCCGCCAGAAGGGTGGGCAGAAAGACGAACACCGACAGTCGTGCCAGCAGCATGGCCGATTTGCGGCGACGGCGGCGCGCGATGTCGCGCTGAATCTTCATCACCTCGGCGATATGGGCCTGTTCGGCCTGCAACTCGGGGCTGGGCAGTTGCGGCGGGCGCACGGTCTGGGGCAGGCGCGGCATGTCGCCGGGCGTTACGGTCAGGGCGCGCGAGCCGATGGGTGGTTCGGGCGGCAGGCCGCCGCTGACAACCTCCAGCGCGGCATTGGCCTGAAACGGGTCGATGCCCCGGCTGCGCAACAGCCGCACGGCATCGAAATCAGAGGTGGCGGGCAGCCCGTGCTTTTGTGCCAGTCGCCGCGCGATGCGCAACTGGCGGCCAGTCAGCCCTTCGCGCCGGATCGTGTCAATCTCGACCGGGGCGGCATCAGGGGTGCCGGGCGCGGGGGCCGCAACACGTGTGTCACCGCGCGCGGTGGGAAAGCTGGCGTTGCCGAAGCCGTCATCCTCTTCCGAAGGCATGAAGGGATTGTCGGGCACGACCTGTTGGGGCCGGGCTGCGGCGTGCGTTTCGGGGACGGGCGACAGGGGTTCTGCCACCGTGCCATCGGGCCTGCGGGTGCGAAAGCGCTTAACTGTGAGTTTCATAGTCATAAAGCCGCTTGGCCTCTTCCAGAGAGTCGAACATGAATATCCTGCCGTTGCGCATCACCGCAGCCGAACGGCAGAATTTTTCCAGCGTGCGCGGCTGGTGCGAGACGACGATGACGGTGGCATTTTTCAGCCGCTGGCGCAGCACCATGCCCGCCTTGCGGTTGAACTCCACATCCGTGCTGGCGGGCATCCCCTCGTCGATCAGGTAGATGTCAAATTCCAGCGCCAGCATCAGCGAGAACGAAAAGCGCGACCGCATGCCAGAGGAATAGGTGCCGACCGGCTGGTCGAAATAATGGTCGATCCCGGTCAGCCAGCGGCAGAAACTTTCGACATAATCGGGGTCCAGCCCGTAAAGGCGCGCGATGTAGCGGGCGTTTTCGGTTGCCGAATGTTTCGAGGTGATGCCCCCCATGAAGCCCAGCGGAAACGAAATGCGCGAGGTGCGGGTTATCCTGCCCTCATCCGGCTTTTCCAGCCCGGCCATCATGTTGATCAGCGTGGTCTTGCCGGTGCCGTTGCGGGCCAGCACGCCAAGGGAATTGCCCAGCTCGACCTTGAACGAGGCCTGATCCAGGATCACCTTGCGATCCCGGCCTGTCCAGAAGGACTTGCTGACATTCTCGAACGCGATCATCCCTTGCCTCTGATACCGGGCTGTCCTCCGGCTACACCAGTGTCGTTAACGCCCGGTTTGCGCCTTTGTCTGGCAGTGGCATCTAGGCGATCTTTCGGGCAGCAATATGTCGTCATTGCCACATCGTAAACAATCCCCGGTAAATCACGGGATTGTCAGCGGCGAAATAGGCGCGAAAGCAGCATGACCAAGGGCCCCGCCAGCAGCGACAGGGCAAGGCCAAGGCGGGCCGCCTCGGTCATGCCACCACCGGGCAAGGCCACATCCAGTGCCACGACGGGAACGGTAAAGCCCATGCCCAGCGTCAGCGCGACCAGCAGCAGGTCGCGTCCCGCTATGCCCTGGGGCATGGCCACGCGCAGGGTCGCCAGCGCCACCACGAACCCCGCCATGATGCCAAGCGGCTTGCCGATCCAGAATGCCGCCAGCACTGTCAGCGTGGTCGGCGCAAAGGCTTGCAAGTCAATCCCGCCCCGCACCAGCCCGAACAGGAACAGCACCACCGCCAGCGGCCGTACCAGCAGATGCGCCAGCCGGTTCAGCGGGTCGTGCAGAAACTCTTCGGCCTCGGCAAACAGGCCAAAGGCGCGGTCGGCATGGGGAATGGCCGGAATGATCGGCAGCAGCCCCAGCGCGGGCGGCAGGCCAGAGGCGGCAACCCCCAGCCAACTGGCCAGCCCGGCCAGCACATAGGGCCAAAGCTGCATCGCGCGCCTGCGGTCCCGCTCGGTTGCGCCCGGAACGGCGGGGCGTCCGTAAGACAACCAGACCCCCAGGCTTGCCACCAGCGGCACCAGAAGCCAGATCAGTCGCCACAGCGATCCGGTCGGATCGGTCAGTCCCAGCAGCACCAGCCCCAGAATGTCAAAGCCGATGGCCGTCAGCAGCAGCAGGTGCAGGGCAGGGTGGCCCTGCTCGAAAATGCGCCGCCCCACCAGATAGCAGATCACCACATCGGACCCCACCGGAACCTGCCAGCCTGCGCCAAAGCTGGCCTCGGCGGCGGTTTCGAACAGCGTGCCGACCAAGAGCCACAGGGCAACCGCGCCCAGCACCCCCCCCACGACCGAAGCCAGCGGCAAGCGTGCCGCGCGTCCCGAAAGGGCGCCCCGCTCCAGCCGCAGCGCCTCCCACAGCTCTTTGGCGACAAAGGCGGTGAACAGCGCCATCAGCCCATCAGAGACCAGTGATAGCGGCGTCAGGCTTATGCCTTCGGGGGCT